>NZ_JBMVJC010000024.1:0-35461 GCF_049893385.1 Streptococcus sp. VTCC 12905
GAACCCGCCTACGACTCTTTGAAAAAAGACAACCGTGACCTAGATGCCGAAGCACTGTCGGTCAGGTTTCTATTTTTCTTTGAGTCGCTTAACGGCTTAGTATCTTAGAATGCCCGAGTTACCTGAGGTGGAGACGGTTCGTCGTGGTTTGAATCGGTTGGTTAAGGGGAAGGTCATCACCAAGGTGAAGGTGACCTATGCTCCGATGGTTAAGACTGGTGTAGACGTATTCTGTCAGGATTTAATTGGTCAAGAAATAGAGCATGTGGATCGTCGTGGAAAGTATCTGTTAATCTATCTGACGGACTTTGTGTTGATTTCTCATTTGCGTATGGAAGGAAAATACAACTATTTTTCAGAAAATATTCCGAAAAATAAGCATTTTCATGCCTTTTTTACATTTTCAGATGGGTCGACGCTGGTTTATCAAGATGTCCGCAAGTTT
Source organism: Streptococcus sp. VTCC 12905 (assembly GCF_049893385.1). Lineage (NCBI taxonomy): Bacteria > Bacillati > Bacillota > Bacilli > Lactobacillales > Streptococcaceae > Streptococcus > Streptococcus sp. VTCC 12905. Next base: position 446 of record NZ_JBMVJC010000024.1, read on the forward strand.
GGGACCATGGAATTGCTTGGGAGAGCGGATGTTGAGGCCTATTTTCTCAATCGCAATTTTGGTCCTGAACCGACAGAGGAAGATTTTGACTTGGAGGTATTCAAGACCAAACTGGCACGTTCCAAAAAACCTATTAAAGCCCATCTCTTGGATCAGTCTTTAGTGGCTGGTTTGGGCAATATCTATGTAGACGAGGTTTTGTTTAGAGCTAAGATTCATCCAGCTCAAGCTAGTTGTCGACTTACGGAGAAACAGGCAGAAGACCTGCGTCAAGCTGTAATTTCAGTGTTGCAATTAGGGATTGAAAAAGGTGGATCTACGATTCGGACATACAAGAATGCCTTGGGGATGGATGGAACCATGCAAGAATATTTACAAGTTTATGGAAAGACAGGACAGGCTTGTCCTCGCTGCCAGACAGAGATTGTGAAAATCCAGTTAGGCGGTCGTGGGACACATTTCTGTCCCACGTGTCAGGTGAACAATGACTAAGGTAATTGGATTAACAGGTGGAATTGCGTCAGGAAAATCAACTATAACGGCTTTCCTACGCCGACAGGGGTATCCGGTCATTGATGCGGATCAAGTGGTGCATGAATTGCAAGCAAAGGGTGGTAAACTCTATCAGGTTCTTGTCGCAGAGTTTGGTAACTCAATTCTAACGGCAGAAGGGGATTTGGATCGGAAAAAATTAGGTCAAGCAGTTTTTGAGAATGCTGGACTAAGAGCACGTTTGTCTCTTTTGCAGGACAAGATTATCAGGGAGGAATTGCTGGCTAGAAGGGATGCTCTTAAGCAGACTGAGGATGTAATTTTCATGGATATCCCTTTGCTGTACGAGGCGGATTATAGCGGGGAAGTGGATGAAGTCTGGCTTGTTTATGTCGATAAGGCGCAGCAGTTGGAACGGCTAATCAAGCGCAATGGTTTTTCTGTTCAAGATGCTGAAAATCGACTGAATGCGCAGCTTTCTTTAGAAGAAAAACGAGCGAAGGCTCAGGTATTAATTGATAATAGTGGTGCGGTCGAGGAGACGTTTGCAAGGGTCGCACTACTTTTGGAGGATTTGCAGGATGGACGACAGTAGTAGTTATTGGAAACAGAATTTGAAGGTGGCTTGGTTGGGGAATTTCCTGACGGGAACGAGTTTTACCTTGGTCATGCCGTTTATATCAGTGTTCGTGGAAGAATTGGGTGTAGGGCCTGGTTTGGTGGAATACTATGCGGGGCTTGCTGTGTCAACGAATGCTCTTGCAGCGGCCTTGATGGCACCGATTTGGGGGAGTTTGGCTGACCGCTATGGGCGCAAGCCTATGATGGTTCGGGCGGCTTTTGCTATGATCTTTACCATGGGTGGAATGGCTTTTGTTCCCAATGTTTTCTGGCTTCTTGTTTTACGAGTGTTAAATGGTGTCTTTACGGGTTATATCCCAAATGCGACAGCGCTAATTGCTAGTCAAGTTCCAAAAGATAAGACAGGTTATGCTCTAGGAACGTTATCAACTGGTGCTGTAGCCGGAAATTTGATTGGTCCGACTCTAGGTGGTGTCTTAGCTGAAATGTTTGGAGTCCATACTGTATTCTTGTTGGTTGGTCTTCTTTATGCTATAGTAGTAATATTGACTGTGTTCTATATCCGAGAGGATTTTGTACCAATTAAGAAGAGCGATGTCTTACCTGTCAAAGAAGTTTTTGCTCAGGTAAAAGACCGAAAAATATTAGCGGGACTCTTCGTGACCTCTATGGTTATCATTGCTGCGGCACAAGCAGTCGTTCCTATTTTGACTCTTTACGTTCGTCATTTGGGACAAACCGATAATTTACTCTTTGTGGCTGGTTTTATCATTTCTCTTCCTGGAATGGCATCTTTGGCGACATCGGGTTACCTTGGTAAGTTGGGTGACCGAATCGGCAATCATCGTCTCTTGTTAATGGCTCTTACCTATAGTCTATTGATTAATGTTTTCTGTGTTTTTGCGGAAAATCCATTTCAATTAGGTTTGCTACGATTTTTGTATGGTTTTGGAACTGGGGCGCTCTTGCCATCTGTCAATTCATTACTGACCAAGTTGACCCCAAAAGAAGGTATATCAAGAATTTTTGCTTATAATCAACTTTTTAATAATTTGGGTTCTGTAGTTGGTCCGATGATGGGGTCGGCAGTCGCAGCCCAAATGGGTTATGATTGGGTATTTTACCTATCCAGTGGATTGGTCCTCTTTAACCTAATCTGGTCTTTGACCAACTTTAGAAATTACTTGAAAGTAAGGGATATTTAGTGAGAGTTAAAATCAATTTACAATGTTCAGAGTGTGGTAGTAAAAACTATCTGACCAGTAAAAATGCCAAGACCCATCCTGATAAGATTGAGGTCCTAAAATACTGCCCAAAAGAGAGAAAAGTTACACTCCATCTTGAAACCAAATAAATTTTATGCTATAATTAATGGAGTTATTGTAGAAAGAGAAAAAAATATGTATCAAGCATTATTAACCATTCTGTTGATTTTATCTGTTATTATTATAGCCGTGATTCTTATCCAACCAGCAAAAAACCAATCAAGTAACGTTTTTGATGCTTCAAGTGGAGCCCTCTTTGAGCGTGCAAAGGCGCGTGGTTTTGAAGCCGTTATGCAGCGTATTACAGCCCTCCTTATCTTTTTGTGGTTGTTAGATGCTGTCGCGCTAGTAATCATTTCTAGTAAGTAGATAGACAGACTGGGACTTGTTCTTAGTCTATTTTTTTGGGAGTGGGCCAGAACTCGACAAATGTAAAGGAGTTCCCCCTCACTTAAGGATTGATTGGTTCGGGCTTCTATGGTCACTTTCTTATTTTTAGGTGACCAGCTGAAACAAGTTCACTGAACTGTTTCACTCCATCGGATTGTTGGAGCAATCAACCACTGCGTCTTAATGATGACGCAAACTAAGAGAAATAGTGTTAGGTTTTTATCCAGCACTTTGGTAAGTATAAATGAAAAACGAAATTATTAACTATATTAAAGAAGTTGGGCCTGTTACCATGGAGCAATTAGCGGATCAGTTTGGAGCTGGTTCTGCTAAGAGCTTTTCCGATTTGGTCAAGCTGGTTTCTTCTATGGAAGGTCAGCGGAAACTGGTTTTCGACCAAGATGGAAGAATTGCTCTTCCAGCGCCCAAGGTTACTAGAAATAGAGTAACCTTGCAGGGCATTTTCCATGCCCACAAGTCTGGTTTTGGATTTGTGACCATTGATGAGGAGGAAGATGATCTCTTTGTCAGTCGTGACAATGTTAACTTTGCTATTGAGGGTGACAGAGTTGAGATTGCAATTAAAAAGGTTGCAGATCGTCTCAAGGGAACTGCCGCAGAAGCGGAAGTCATTGATATTTTAGAACATAGCCTGAAAACTGCGGTGGGCTTGATTGTTTTTGATGAAGACAGACCCGAGTATTCAGGCTACATCAAGTCTAAAAACCAGAAAATCGCTCAGAAGATTTACATCAAGAAGTCACCTTTGGTATTGACCGGAACGGAAATCCTCAAAGTCGACATTGAAGCCTATCCAAATAAGAAACGGGACTATTTTGTTGCGACCATTCGGGATGTGGTGGGGCATAAGGATGATGTAGGGATCGATGTCTTGGAAGTTTTGGAATCCATGGATATCGTGTCGGAATTCCCTGATGAAGTCTTGGCGGAGGCTGATCGAGTGCCAGAAAGTCCGTCTGAGAAGGACTTTGAAGGCCGTTTGGATCTGCGGGATGAAATCATCTTCACCATTGACGGTGCGGATGCCAAGGACTTGGACGATGCTATCCATATCAAGCAACTCAAGAACGGCAATCTGGAACTGGGTGTCCATATCGCTGATGTCAGCTATTATGTGACGGAAGGCTCAGCCTTGGATCAAGAGGCCATCAAGCGTGGGACTTCTGTCTATGTGACCGACCGTGTGGTGCCAATGTTGCCAGAACGTTTGTCAAATGGTATTTGTTCCCTTAATCCAAATGTGGATCGCCTGACCCAGTCGGCTATTATGGAAATTGACCGTAAGGGCAAGGTGGTTAAGCACTGGATTGGCCAGACAGTTATTAAAACCACCTTCCGCATGACCTATTCTGATGTCAATGACATGATTGCGGGAAATCAGGAAAAGCTTGCTACATACAAGGCAATCGTGCCAAGTGTTGAGCTCATGGTCAAACTCCATGAGACGCTGGAAGCCATGCGCTACAAGCGTGGGGCTCTGAACTTTGATACATCTGAAGCCAAAATCATCGTCAACAAGGATGGTCTGCCAGTAGATATTCAACTGCGTCAACGGGGTATTGCTGAGCGGATGATTGAGTCCTTCATGTTGGCGGCCAATGAGTGCGTTGCTGAGCATTTTGCCAAGCTTGACCTTCCTTTCATCTATCGGATCCACGAGGAGCCTAAGTCAGACAAGTTACAGAAGTTCATCGACTATGCGACAAGCTTTGGCTTGAAGGTTTACGGTACGGCTAGCTCTATCAGCCAGGATGCCCTTCAAGATCTTATGGAGCGGGTCAAGGATGAACCCTATGCGGATGTCCTCAACATGATGTTGCTGCGTTCCATGCAGCAGGCGCGCTACTCAGAGCACAACCACGGCCACTACGGACTGGGTGCGGAGTTTTACACCCACTTCACCAGTCCTATCCGCCGCTATCCCGACCTGCTGGTTCACCGTATGGTGCGGGAATATGGTCACAATCCTGCGGAAAAAGCAGAGCATTTTGAGCAGGTTATTCCTGAGCTTGCCAAGTCTTCGTCCAGTTTAGAACGCCGTGCCATCGATGCAGAGCGGGAAGTCGAAGCCATGAAGAAGGCAGAGTTCATGCAAGAATTTGTCGGGCAAGAGTTTGATGGTATCGTGTCTAGCGTGGTCAAGTTTGGTCTCTTTGTTGAGTTGCCAAATACAGTTGAAGGACTGATCCATGTTACCAACCTCAACGAGTACTACCAGTTCCACGAGCGGACTCTAACCTTGCAGGGTGAGAAATCTGGTCGTGTCTTCCGTGTCGGTCAGCCAATCCGAATTAAGCTAACGCGGGCGGATAAGATGACAGGGGAAATCGATTTTGCCCACGTGCCGTCCGAGCTGGATCTTGTCGAGAAGAATCTAAAGGCGAAACGGAAAACAATGAGTCATTCAAACCGCGATCGTGATGATCGGTCAGGGCGAGGACGGGGCAAAAACCGTAAAAAGGAAGCTGTTGGTCGCGACAGCGGACGTCACAAGTCTGGAAAAGACAGCAAATCAAAGTCTGGAGCAACTGACAAGAAAAAGAAACCATTTTATAAAGAAGTGGCGAAAAAAGGTTAAGAAGAAAAGGAGATAGGTATGGCTAAGGGTGAGGGCAATGTGATTGCGCAGAATAAAAAAGCCCGTCACGACTATACCATTGTGGATACAGTGGAGGCGGGGATTGTCCTTACGGGGACAGAGATTAAGTCCATTCGTGCGGGGCGGATCAACCTTAAAGATGGTTTTGCCCAAATAAAGAATGGTGAAGCTTGGTTGGTTAATGTTCATATCGCTCCCTATGATGAGGGCAATATCTGGAACCAGGAGCCAACACGAACTCGCAAGCTTCTCCTGCGAAAGAAGCAGATTGCAGATTTGGAGAATGAACTCAAGGGAACTGGGATGACCCTTGTTCCTCTCAAGGTCTATATCAAGGACGGCTTTGCCAAGGTCTTGATTGGGCTTGCTAAAGGGAAGCATGACTACGACAAGCGGGAGTCCATCAAACGCCGTGAGCAAGACCGTGATATTAAACGGACCATGAAGGCGATTAATAATCGATAAGAACTGGGAGAAATCCTGGTTTTTTTTTGAGAATGAACCCTCATACTCTTCGAAAATCAAAATTAGACGTTGTTGACTTGATTTGATGAGTGTCAAGCTCCAGTAGAACTTGACAGCCAGTTCCCTTGAAATATAAAAGGAATAGAGTTCTATCTGCATCAGAGCGAAGCGAACTACGTTCCCCTATTTCCAACCTCCAAAGGTTCCCCTAATCTTTGGAGCAAGTCTGATTTTGATTTTCATTGAGTATCAGAACTAGAGTTTAGAGGTTATTTTCATTGAGGATCAGTTGCAAATTTCAGACGAATTCTGATTCTTTATGGTTGAACACGTGTAATACGTGTTATATGATAGATCTATCAGGAGGTAAACTATGCTTGTCACTTATCCAGCTTTATTTTATTTTGATGATACAGACGGAGCTAACGCCCCCTTACTTTGTAGCTTTCCCTGATTTTGAGCATTCAGCAACTCAAGGAGCAGATATAGCGGACGCTATGGCAATGGCCATCGATTGGTTAGGCATGAACTTAGCTGATTATATCGAGAATGGACGAGACATTCCTACCCCGTCTTCTATAAACACTTTGTCATTAGTAGATAATAACCCTTTCCGTGATGAGGATTTTGAGATGGTTTACGATTCTAGCAAGTCTTTTATCTCAATGGTGATGGTGGACGTTGCAAAGTATTTGGGTAGTCAAGAGCCAGTAAAGAAAACACTTACTATCCCACGCTGGTCAGACATTCTAGGACGTGAACTAGGATTGAATTTCTCACAGACCCTCACGGATGCAATTGCAGATAAAAAAATTCATGCTTAACACTTGATTCTGTTATTGCAAATGCTGAAACTGGAACTTTCAACTCCCATTGAGTATTAGTAGTTCTAATGAGAGGGATGGTTCCGTTTTTATCTTTCTACAAATTATACGAAAACCCCCAAAGTTTATGTAAACTTCAGGGGTTTTGTTCTTTTTTCTTACTCCACCGTTACCATTGCTTTAATGGTTTTGCGGTTTGCCATATCTTTGTAGGCTTGATCGATATTGTCTAGGCTGTATGTCTGAGTAAAGACACGGCCTGGGTTAATGTCGCCTTTGAGAACTGCATTGAGCAGGATTTCTTTGTCATAGGTTGTGACGGAAGCAGATCCACCGCCGATGATGATATTTTGAAAAAAGTTGAGAGTTGTTCGTTTTTTTGATAAAATGGACTGTATTACATGAAGGGAGAATAAATTTGGCCTCACTATTTTTATTTTACATGAAGCGAGACTTAAAATCCTTTAAAACAGCGATTGTCTCAGCAGTCTATTTTTTCATCACTTATCTTTTCATTAGATACGGAGATAGTGTTGGAAGAATCTTTGATAATTCCGATGGAATAGCAATTTTGAAAGTGATGTATGCCGTTTTTGCTTTTGTCGGCTTTCTATTCGGTGCATCCCTGTTCTCTAATATTATTTCTCAAGGGATATCATCAAGGGATTTTAGATTTATTTTGCCTTATCAATCTCGGCGGGCACTCTATTTTTCAAAGTTTTTAATGTCCTTTGTGTTTTTCCTTTTACAAATTTTGATTTCAACCATAGTTGTACTTGTGTTTCGAAAAGATGCAGTTTTTTCTTTCCAACAGTTTTGTAATATTAGTATTTTTTACTTTTATATGCTTTCGATTATCACCTTGATATCTACTATTAGTAAAAATGATCGAACAGCTATGCTAGTGAACATCATTATTAGTATTATTTACCCTACAATTTTTGTGTTTTCTAACTTTGTCAATCATGATTTTTTGGAACTGTTGTTGTGGATCACTCCCTATCATTATATTGAAAAAACATGGGAAGTTCTATTTTTAATGCTCTTGTCAGTTGTTTTTTTAGGTATAGGGGTTTCAGTTTTTGAGAAGAAGGAGATATAAGATGATTGAAGTAAAGGACATTTCCAAATCATTTAAGGAAAACATGGTTTTGGACAGCATAACTATGACTGCATCAGATGGAGAAATCACATCTATCATTGGTAGTAATGGTGCGGGGAAATCCACTTTAATAGCAATCATAATGGGTTATTATTTTTCAGATGGAGGAACAGTTCAGTCTGGAAATGTCTCTGTGATGCCAGATGCAAACGCTATGTTTGAGGATGTTACAGGTCTTGAATTTTTAAACTTTATTTCAGACTTGAAAAACGTTCCTAGGGAAGAAGCTGTAAAATATGCTGAAATACTAGGAATCAAAGATGATTTACAAAAGAAGATTCAAGGCTATTCATTTGGAATGAGAAAGAAGATTAGCTTCATACAAGCTGCTATCGGAAATTTCCAAAACTATATTTTTGATGAGCCAACATCAGGAGTAGATGGTCCATCTGCTCAAAAGATGTTAGAGATTATTCTGACATTGAAAAAAAATGGTGCGGCAATCTTATTAACATCGCACAATTTAGAAGAATTAGAGAGAGTTTCTGATTATATTTATGTATTGGAAGATGGCAAGATTACAAGAGAAGGAACTGTTATAGACATTACTTCTAGAACGTGTTTGACAGAGAAAGATTCTTGGATAGAGTATATCCTTAAGGTTAGAAACATTGATCTTTTACAATCGAAGTTGACAGAGTATTTTCCAGAGCAAATTGATTCAGAAACTCTTTTGATTAAACTTTCAAAAGACGATACGATTTATTCTGTTTTTCAAACATTACAAGAAGTATCAGAGTACATTGACGAGTTTTACCTCTATAGAAGGTCATTGAGAGATATTATATATGGGCAATGAGACCAAACGTTCGAAGGCTATCAATAATCGCTAAGACTGGGAGAAATCCTGGTTTTTTTTGTTGTCGGAATACAAATACCCCAGACAGTTTCGAGACTATCTGGGGCTTATTATTTTTCTTACTCCACTGTTACCATTGCTTTAATGGTTTTGCGGTTTGCCATATCTTTGTAGGCTTGGTCGATATTGTCTAGGCTGTAAGTCTGAGTAAAGACACGGCCTGGGTTGATGTCGCCTTTGAGAACTGCATCGAGCAGGATTTCTTTGTCATAGGTTGTGACGGAAGCAGAACCACCGCCGATGATGATATTTTGAGCAAAGGTTGAGCCGAGCGCGTGGTTATTGTAATGAGGAACGCCAACGAAACCAACACGGCCACCATTATGTAGGACACCGAGGGCTTGTTCGATGGAGGCTTCTGTACCGACACATTCAAGAGCAGCATCAGCGCCACCGCCAAGAAATTCACGAACTTTAGCAATACCTTCTTCACCACGTTCTGCTACAATGGCAGTAGCACCTGATTCAAGAGCCATTTGCTGGCGGTCAGCATGGCGGCTCATCATGATAATCTGAGAAGCCCCACGCATTTTTGCAGCAATTACAGCACATTGACCAACTGCACCATCACCGATGACAACAACCTTGTCACCAGGTTTGACATCTGCAACACGCGCAGCATGGTAGCCAGTTGGCATCACGTCAGCCAAACTAAGAAGAGATTTGATCATACCTTCAGAATAATCACTCGGTTGGCCTGGGATTTTTACAAGAGCCCAGTTGCCATAGTGGAAACGGATATATTGTGATTGGTAATTGTTGCCCCAGTTCGTATAGCCAGGGTGGTTGTCACAAGTTCCGTCAAAGCCAGCACGACAGGCATCGCAATGCCCACACCCATGTGTAAATGGAACAATAACAAAATCACCAGGTACAAAGGTAGTGATATCTTCGCCAACCTCTTCTACAATACCAATGGCTTCATGCCCAGTATTGGTATCACCATGATCGTGATGAATATGTTCCCCATAGTTCCAGAGGTCTGAACCACAGACACAGGCGCGAACAACCTTGATAATGACATCATCTTTCGCTTGAATGCTTGGTTTCTCGACATCTGTAACTGTCATTTTACCAGCTTTTTCATAAATAGCAGTCTTCATATTGAATACCTTGTTCTACTTGTCTTAATAGTAGAACTCCTTCCTTGTTAATTAATAGCCAACCCAATGGGTTTTCTATTGAACCATTCTAGTATACACCTTGGAGTTGACTCCAAGTCAAGGGGAAAATTGCATTTGTTATCACTTGACTTTATGATACACTATCATTAACATAATAATTGATTTGTATAATCAATTGTCCAGTCACTGAATCTTACTTTAAAAACCATCCACTAGAGAAAAGGAGATAGGATGAAACAGTTAGTTCCCTATAAACGAATGCCAATTTGGAATCAGGAAACTGTTCCTCATTATTTTTTAACCAAGCATAATACCAAGATGGGTACCTGGGCGAAGATCAAGGTCTTAAAAGGCCAACTCAAGTTTGAAGCTCTATCGGATGAGGGTCAGATTTTGGCTACATGGATCTACAGTCCAACCGATGACATTCCCTTTGTGGAACCGCAGGCCTGGCATCGTGTGACCCTATTGACAGAGGAAACGGAGTTTTTCTTGGAATTTTTCTGTCAGCCAGAAGACTATTTTGCTAAAAAGTATGACTATACGCGAACCCATTCGGAGGTCTTAGAGGCTTTGAAGATAATTGAGCCTTGTAAGGTCTTAGATTTAGGCTGTGGGCATGGTCGAAATAGTCTCTACTTGGCTCAGCAGGGGTTTGAGGTAACAGCTGTAGATAAAGATGTACCGAGTATTCGGACACTCTTGCAGGTCAAGGAAGTGGAAGATCTGGAGCTTCAAGCTGGAATATATGACATCAATTCAGCCAGTCTGGAGCAGGACTATGACTGGATTATCTCAACAGTCGTCTTTATGTTCTTAGAGCGAAATCGGGTATCGGACATTATCCACAATATGCAGGAGAGAACACGCACAGGAGGTTATAACTTGATTGTAGCGGCCATGGATACAGAAGATGCGCCATGTCCTATGAATTTCTCCTTTACTTTTGGAGCAGGTGAGTTGAAAGAATACTACCGTGACTGGGAACTGGTCAAGTACAATGAAGATTTTGGTCAACTCCATAAGCGGGATGAAAATGGCAATTTCCTTAAGATGCGGTTTGCGACCATTTTAGCACGAAAGAAATAGGGATGATCTCTATTTTTTTAATCAAAATCGTTTACAAATGTAATCAAAAAGTGTATAATATGATTACAAACGTAGTCAAAAGGAGAGCAGTATTATGAAAAAATCCATCTATAATGTCAATGGGATGACTTGCGCAACCTGTGCATTAACTGTTGAAAAGGCTATTGGAAAAGTAGCAGGAGTTTCCAAGGCTACAGTCAATCTTGCGACTGAAAAAGTAACTGTTGAATATGATGAGCAGGAAGTTGGAATGAAAGACTTGCAGATGGCTGTAGAAAAAGCTGGATATGCATTGGAAAATCCTTACCAGAGCCAAACGCTTGCTATTGAAGGAATGACTTGCGCAACCTGTGCCCTTACAGTGGAAAAAGCCTTGAATAAGCTAGATGGAATACAAAACGCCAGTGTGAATCTAGCAACGGAAAAAGCAACCATTCAGTATGATCCAGCCCATCTGAGCTTATCAGAAATCGAGACAGCTGTTGAAAAAGCAGGTTATAAAGCGGTGCTGCCAAAAACACAAGAGTTAGAAGCTCAACCGAGCGGAAAAGAACAACATAAAAATGATTTGTGGCGCAGATTTATCTGGTCTAGTGTCTTTACGCTTCCATTGCTGTACATCGCTATGGGTCCAATGTTACCAGGTGGTGGATTACCCTTGCCAGCTATCTTACACCAGCCACTAGTTTTTGCCCTAGTTCAGCTCATTCTTGTATTACCAGTCGTATATGTTGGTCGTGCATTTTATCAAAGAGGCTTTAGAACACTCCTAGCAGGACATCCCAATATGGATAGTTTGATAGCCGTCGGGACAAGTGCAGCCCTGGTTCAAGGGATCATTATGACGATTTTGATTGCTACCAATCAAGTGGATACCCAACATGGACATCCTGAGCTCTATTTTGAAACGGCAGCTGTTATTTTAACCCTTATCACTCTTGGAAAATACATGGAGGCATTGTCAAAAGGGCGTACTTCAGAAGCCATCAGTAAACTGATGAACCTCGCCCCTAAAACTGCACGCGTTCTCCGTGAAGGTCAAGAAGTGACCCTGCCCTTAGACCAAGTCAAAGTAGGAGATGTCCTTCAAGTCCGCCCTGGTGAACAGATTCCAGTTGATGGGAAAATAGTAGAAGGCCAATCGACTGTTGATGAATCCATGCTGACAGGGGAAAGTTTGCCTGTTAAAAAAACCATCGGAGATACAGTCGTTGGTGCGACTCTCAATCAACATGGTGCTTTCCAAATGGAAGCGACAAAAGTTGGAGCAGATACCACATTGTCCCAAATTATTCGCTTGGTGGAAGAAGCACAGGGTTCAAAAGCTCCGATTGCGCAGTTGGCTGACCGCGTCTCAGCAGTCTTTGTTCCAATTGTAATGGGATTGGCCGTCCTTTCTGGCCTTGCTTGGTACTTCTTGGGACAAGAGTCCTGGATGTTCTCCCTTTCGATTACAATTTCTGTCCTCGTTATAGCCTGTCCATGTGCACTGGGACTTGCGACACCAACTGCTATCATGGTTGGAACAGGTAAGGGGGCTGAAAACGGCGTTCTCTTTAAGTCCGGACAAGCGATAGAAGTCCTTGAAAAAATTGATACCATCGTCTTTGATAAGACTGGAACCATTACTGAAGGGAAACCTGTCGTAACAGACATTCAGGTTTTTGGAAATTTCACAAATGAACAAGCCCTTCAACTAGCAGCAAGCAGTGAGCAATACTCCGAGCATCCATTGGCTCAAGCCCTCTTACGTTCAGCAGAAGAGGAATCAATTCCCTTACTTGCCAGCAAAGATTTCCAAGCACTTTCAGGCCGAGGCTTATCTGTAACAATAGCAGAGCAACACATTTTACTCGGAAATGCCAAATTAATGACAGAATCTGCTATTGAGATTGACCAGGCAGTAGCCGTTGCGGAAAAATTTGCCTCCGAAGCCAAAACACCTGTTTATATGGCAGCAGATGGGGAACTAGTTGCCGTGATTGCCATTGCGGACCAAGTAAAACCCTCTAGTCAGGCCGCTATCCAGGCTTTGCACCAAATGGGATTGGAAGTTGTTATGCTGACAGGGGACAATGCCAAAACAGCTCAAGCCATTGCAGACCAAGTCGGTATTGACAGAGTGATTAGTCAAGTTCTGCCAGAGGATAAGGCAGAACAGGTCAAACGCATCCAAGAATCAGGAAAACAAGTTGCCATGGTTGGTGATGGCATTAACGACGCCCCTGCCCTGGCACAAGCAGAGGTTGGTATTGCTATCGGAACAGGAACAGATGTAGCGATTGAGTCTGCTGACCTCGTATTGATGCATGGAGATCTATTAGATGTACCAAGAGCAGTTCGACTCAGTCAATTAACGATTCGAAATATTAAGGAAAACCTATTCTGGGCGTTTGCCTATAACGTCATAGGAATTCCTGTTGCAATGGGTGTCCTTCACCTATTTGGTGGCCCCTTGCTCAATCCTATGTTGGCAGGAGCAGCCATGGCTCTCAGCTCAGTGTCAGTCGTCTTGAATGCTCTGCGATTGAAAAACACCCGAATTGATAGCCTCTAATGGATTGACGGTAATGATGTTATACATATGAAAATACCCCGCAGATGATTTTTTCCTCTGTGGGGTGTTTGATTTAGGATGTGTTTGATTTAGGATGTGTTTTATAAGGGATTTGTTGGGATTTAAATTCCGTTACGAATCCTCAGTTCTTTCTATGCTTATAATATTCCCAAACAAATTAGTGGCTAAAAATTACTTAAACGCCTACAATGATAACAAAAGGAATGGAGAAAGCATATGACAACATTTATTGGACAAACTGTAACTTTGATTGGCCCCCGTTTGACAGTAGGGGATAAAGCGCCTAATTTTGTGTTGATGGATAATGATTTACAGGTAAAACTTCTTTCAGACTTCGGTCAGAAAATAAAGGTGATTAGTGTCGTTCCATCGTTGGATACAGGTGTCTGTGATACACAAACTCGCCGGTTCAACCAAGAGTTGGCACTCAATGAAGATACAGCTGTCATCACTGTTTCAGTGGATCTACCATTTGCTCAAAAACGCTGGTGTGGGGCAGCAGGCCTAGAAAATGCTGTGACCTTATCGGATTATTATGACCATGCATTTGGAAAAGCCTATGGGGTGTTGATGGAGGAATGGCATTTGCTTGCAAGAGCTGTATTTGTCCTAGATAGTGACAATACCATTCTGTATGTTGAGTACGTGGACAATGTCAATACACACCCTGATTATGAATCCGTCATCGAAGTGGTGAAGGAATTGGGGTAAATGTTCAAACCAAGAAAAACGCTTGTTTTGTGACCGTACCCACTAAAGGAATAACTGTTTGACATGACAAAATAATCTCAATGTGCTACACTAAATGTGCTTGCTCAAGGCACTCAGGCTCATTTCCTTGTAGCTTTTGTTTTGCCACATACGGAAAGGCCACTACTTAAACAGTTCTGCACTGAAACGGATTAAGTAGTGGCTTCATTTTTTGACAAAAAGATAGCTACTCGTTATAATGATGACGATTTTATGAAATAGCGAAGCGACCAAGCGATCGTGGCGTGCCTATGACCAATTTCACTACGACCAAGTAAAACCCAAACTACTCCTTCACGGAAATACGAGACTGGGTTGGTTGTCCTATCTTGTAATCGTTACTAAAGTCACAACCCTTGGAAATCGAAGGGTTGTCTTTTTTATGCTATAATCATAGGTAGAAAGAGGTGTCATATGACCTATATCCAAGTGAAAAATGAAGGCAAATTTTACCCTATGGGTGAAGCGCTGATTATGGCAAATAAAGATGTGACCTTTGATATAGAAAAGGGAGAATTAGTAATTATTTTAGGTTCGTCAGGAGCTGGTAAATCTACCTTGCTCAATATCTTAGGTGGAATGGATCAGGCAGACGAGGGAGAGGTCTTCATTGATGGTGTAGACATTGCAAAATTATCAAGCCATGAATTGACCAATTATCGGAGAGATGATGTGGGCTTTGTTTTCCAATTTTATAACCTAGTAGCCAATTTAACTGCCAAGGAAAATGTAGAATTGGCTGCGGAGATTGTGAAAAATGCTCTTGATGCTGAAGAGGTCTTGGAAAGGGTTGGTTTAGGAGATCGGAAGAACAATTTCCCTGCTCAATTGTCAGGAGGGGAGCAGCAACGTGTGGCCATTGCGCGTGCCGTGGCAAAGAAGCCCAAATTACTGCTCTGTGATGAGCCAACAGGAGCCCTGGATTATCAGACAGGAAAACAGGTCTTGCAAATCCTTCAAGATATGTCTCGAAAAGAAGGCGCAACAGTCATCATTGTGACGCACAATGCTGCACTCGCTCCAATTGCAGATCGAGTGATTCGTATGCGGGATGCACGAATTCATTCAATTGAAACAAACCCGAGACCACAGGACATTAGCAGTCTAGAATATTAGGAGAGACTATGAAAAAGACCATCTATTGGAAGGACATTCGACAATCCATGTTGTCCTCCAAAGGGCGATTTTTATCTATTTTTAGCTTGATGATGTTGGGCTCGCTGGCACTGACAGGATTGAAGGTGACTGCTCCAAACATGGAGCGGACTGCTCAGGCCTACATAGAAGCCACTCGAACCATGGATTTGGCTGTAATGTCCGAACTTGGCATCACCCAAGACGATGTGAAAGAGCTCCAAACGATTGACAATGCAACAGTTGAGCCAGGGTATTTCAAGGATGTAGTCCTGCAAGAAGACCATCAGGCTGTTCGAGTGTTTTCAAAACCAGAAGAGTTATCCCAGTACACCTTAGTAGAGGGAAATTTTCCAACCGCTGAAAATCAGATAGCCTTATCTCCCTCACTTCAAGCAAGCTATCAGATTGGAGATACTTTTAGTATCAAAGAACCTGATAAAAATGGTACTGTGCTAAAAGAAACAGCGTTCACAGTTGTAGGTTTTGTAGCTTCTTCTGAGATTTGGGACAATGTCACCATGGGAATGGCTAGTAGTGGTACAGGACAGCTGACAGGCTACGGGGTCGTATTACCATCTGTCTTCCAATCAAATGTCTATATGATTGCACGGATTTCCTATGATGATTTGGCAAAGCTTTCCTATGCCAGTCAAGCCTATACTGAAAAGCTGGAGGACCATAAAAAGCAACTGGAATCGCTTGTCGCTGATAATGATGAAGAGCGTCTTGCAAGCATTCAAGCAGATGGACAAGAGGGAATTTCAAAGGGAGAGCAAGAAATTGCCAAAGCCCAACAGGAATTAGCAGATGCCGAGAAGGATATCCAAGAAGGCAATGCCCAGCTGGCAACAGGTCGGGAAAAATTTGCGCGTGGAAGGGCTAAAATCATACAGTCTGAATCCGAGCTGAGATTAGCATATGCAACTTTACTTGACACAAAATCTCGCTTGGAGGCCAGCAAACAGCAATTGGATGAATCCAAGAAAAAATTAGATCAAACTAAATCCTTCTTGGATGCGAGCGCAGCTCAACTCTCACAATCCGCTCAGCAATTGGAAACAGCCCAACAAGAATTAGACAAACAAAATGCCAAATTAAATGATCTAGGCGCCACCATTTCCTCTGGTAGAAATGCATGGTTTCAAGAGCAAAATGACCTAAATACCCAAGTAGAAAGCCAAGTGCAGGAAGGTGAGAGTTTATCCGACTATCCTGAATTGCTGGCGCGCCAAGAAGCCCTAGATGCTGAAAAGGCACGTTTGGATCAATTGGAAACCGAATTTGAACAAGCTCATGCAGGCTATCAAGCTGGCTTTGACTTGTTACAATCGAAAAAAACCGAATATCAAGCAGGACAAAAGCAATATGAAGCGTGGAATGTAGAATACCAATCAGGCCTAGCACAGTATAATGCTGGGTTGACGGAATACGAAAATGGCTACGCTGCCTATCAAAAAGGTGTTGCTAATTATGAATGGGGTGTCCAACAATTGCAATCCTCCAGCCTGACCCTCAACCAAGAGGAACTCAGACTCAATCAGGCGGACGAAGCACTAAGCAAGGCAAGTCAAGAATTCTCCACTCAAAAAGCACAAGCTGAAAAAGAAATTACAGCAGCTCAGAGCGAAATTGAAGACGCTAAGACAGAGTTGAGTAAAATTGAAAAATCCAGTTATCAAGTCTACACACGCTCGACCTTGCCGGGCAGTGATGGCTATGTAACCTATCAAAATGCCTCCAAATCCATCGCAGCAGTTGGAAATGTCTTCCCTGTCGTCTTATATCTGGTTGCTGCCTTAGTGACCTTTACCACAATGGCACGTTTTGTAGATGAAGAACGCACCCAGTCTGGATTGTTTAAAGCCTTAGGCTACACCAATAAACAAATCATGGCTAAGTTTGTTTTGTACGGACTAAGCGCTGGGCTTGCAGGGGCAATCGTTGGCATCATCTTGGGAAACACAGTCCTATCTCCACTCATCTCTTCTATTATTACTGAGACAACGTTTATCGGCGCATCCACCCTATATTTCTACCCACTGTGGACCAGTCTAGCCATCGGCTTAACGCTCTTATCCGCGGTACTGCCTGCCTATCTGGTCGCGCAACGCGAACTCTTTGAAAAGCCAGCCAGTCTCCTCTTACCCAAACCACCAGTATCAGGCTCAAAAATCCTTCTTGAGCGCTGGCGCTTTGTCTGGTCTCGCCTCAGTTTCACCCATAAGGTGACAGCTCGCAACATCTTCCGCTACAAACTGCGGATGCTGATGACCATCTTTGGCGTGGCGGGGACAGTTGCACTCCTATTTGGCGGCTTGGGCATCCGTTCCTCTATCTCTGGTGTCGTCGACCGACAGTTTGGCGACCTGATCCATTATGATATGTTGGTGGTGGAAAATAGCAAAGCTTCTGAGGAAGAACTAGATGGACTGTCTGATTTTCTACAGTCTGACCAAGTTCGTCAATCCTTACCTGTGGCATTTGAACAAATAACAGAAAAAATCACCTCAAATGACCAAGAAAAAACAGCATCCATCAGCCTCTATATCACGGATAGACCAGATATGGGACATTTGATAGAGCTTGAAACCAGTAAAGGAAGAGAACTCACTCTAACAGGACGAGGCGTGATTCTGACTGAAAAACTCGCACAATTATATGATGTTGCCCTTGGTGATAAGCTTAAGTTGACCCTTAATGACAAAGAAGTTGAAGTTCGAGTAGATGGTATTGCTGACATGTATGCTGGACACTTTATTTTTATGAGGGATGAATACTATCAGGAGGTGACGGGTAGCAGAAAATTAGCAAACGCCTACCTAGTCCAACTCAAAAAAGATAGTGCCCAACATGTACAAGAAGTATCCAGCCAATTATTGGATATGACTGCTGTCAAAAGTCTAGTACAGAATACCTCTCACATGGCCATGCTAACGACAATGGCAGCCTCTCTTCAGAGCGTCATGACCATTTTGGTGGTACTGTCCATCTTACTCGGACTGGTGATTCTCTACAATTTGACCATTATCAATATGTCAGAACGTATCCGAGAATTATCCACCATTCGCGTACTTGGATTTCATAATAAAGAAGTAACCCTCTACATTTATCGTGAAACCATAGTTTTGTCTACTATCGGGATTGTGGCTGGACTAATTGGTGGCTTCTATCTCCACCGACTCTTGCTCTATATGATTGGCTCTGATAGCATCCGCTTCAATCCAGAAGTAGGAGCAGAAGTCTATCTCATACCTATCTTAGCGATTGTGGGCATTCTAGCCTTCCTTGGTTGGTATGTCAACCACCAGTTGAGAAAGGTTGATATGCTAGAAGCACTGAAATCTATTGATTAATGATAAACAGACAAGTACCTTTCCATTGGCCTCAAATGGTGGGTGCTTGTTTTTTTTTAATATGTCGATTTCCTGTCATTTTTAACAGAAATACGCAAACGTTTTAAGAGGCTAGTTGTTCTCGTTCGGGAAAATATAAATGTTGACGCTTTTATTACCAAAAAAACTTTATTTCACTTGAATAATTGGCCAAATTAGTGTACCATTATTCTAATAGACTTTTTATTATCGTATTAAGTTGAATTGAGCTGGTGAATTTAGGAGTACTATGGAATCGAGAAGAACTAAGAGAAATAAGAGAAATAATAAAAAATCAGTTTTGACCCTATTAAATTGGGGTCTTTTTGTAGTGTACAGCGTTTCCGCTGTTTTTTTAGCCTACAGTATTTATCGGTACCAGATTTTTAACTTTCGTAACCTCAATCACTTTTTAGTAGGGGCAATGGCTGTACTAGGAGTGGTTGGGGTTTTCCTGCTTCTTAGGAAAAAGGCAAAAAAATGGACAACCGTCCTCCTTATTATTGGTATCGCCCTTTCTGGATTTGGTATCTGGGGAGTACAAAGCTTGGTACAATTGGGCTCTACAGTCAATAAAAACGCTAGTTACTCTAGCTATGATATGGAAATCATTGTACCAGCAGACAGCACGATTAGCGATGTGAGCCAAGTAACGAGCTTGCTTGCTCCCGTTGACAATGACGGAGACAATATTACCAAGCTTTTAGATAGCTTACAGTCAGAAAAAAACGTTACCTTGACACCGACTCCAACAGCTTCTTATATGGATGCTTATCAAGCCATGCTGGCTGGTCAAGGAGATGCAATGGTCTTGAACAGTGTCTTCTTAGAAATGCTTCGTGCAGAAGATCCAGAGGTTGATTCGAAAATCAAGGTCTTGTACTCTATGACCAATGAAATTAAAAACGAATCTTCAAGTACAAATCAAGAAACGGGTAATGCCATCAATATCTACATCAGCGGTATTGATACTTTTGGATCAATTTCATCCGTATCTCGATCTGACGTCAATATCATTATGACCATCAATCGGGATACCAAAAAGATATTGCTGACAACAACACCTCGGGATGCCTATGTTACCATTCCAGGAGCTGGTCAAAACCAAAAAGATAAGCTTACGCACGCAGGGATCTATGGTGTCGATACTTCCGTCCAAACCTTGGAACAACTCTATGGTATTGACATTCATTACTATGCCCGACTCAACTTTACTTCCTTCATCAAGCTTATCGATGTTGTGGGTGGGGTTGATGTAGAAAATACACAAGAATTTACAAGTTTGCATGGAGATTATTATTTCCCAGTAGGACAGGTACATTTAGACTCCGATCAAGCTTTGGGCTTTGTTCGAGAACGGTACTCACTTGCCAATGGGGATAATGACCGGGGTAAGAACCAAGAAAAGGTGATTGCAGCCTTGATTAACAAGCTGACCCAGCCTGAAAATCTGCTTCATTATCAGGAAATTATGCAATCACTTTCTGACTCTATCCAGACTGATATGCAGTTGGAAACCATGATGGAGTTGGTCAACCAACAGCTAGAAACTGGTGGAAACTTTACTGTAACTTCACAAGCCGTAAGTGGAACAGGAAGTACAGGAGTTCTTCCATCCTACGCCATGCCTGGATATGCCCTCTACATGATGGAGCTCGATCCAGATAGCCTGGAACAAGCAAAAGCAGCAATCAATGCGACCTTAGCGGGTCAATAAAACGATAGAAATGGAATAATTTTGGAGCAATGATGAATAACCAAGAAGCAAATACAATTGAAATTGATGTCTTATCACTATTGAGAACGATTTGGAGAAAGAAATTCCTGATTCTCTTAACAGCTATATTGACAACTGGTCTAGCATTTGCCTACAGTGCCTTTTTAGCGACTCCTTAGTATGATTCAACCACACGTCTCTATGTAGTCAATCAAAGTAGTGATAACGGAGCTGGTATCACCAACCAAGACTTACAAGCAGGTAGTTTCTTGGTAAAAGACTATAAGGAAATTATCCTATCTCAAGATGTTTTGAAAAATGTGACAACAACCCTAGGAATTACGGATGATATTGAAGAGAAAATTACAGTGGAAATCCCTGTTGATACACGTATTTTGTCTATCACCGTTCGTGACAGTGATCCGAATCAAGCAGCAACCATCGCTAATACGCTTCGTGATGAGGCAGCTAAAAAGATTATTGAGGTGACCAAGGTAAGTGATGTGACTACTTTGGAAGCAGCCCTGCCAGCAGAAAACCCATCGACACCGCAAACGAAACGTAACCTTGTCTTAGGCTTTGTTGCAGGTGCCTTCCTTGCAACTGCCTTGGCGCTTGTCCTCGAAGTGTTGGATGATCGTGTGAAACGACCACAAGATATCGAAGAAGGCTTAGGGATGACCTTGCTGGGTATCGTACCAAAAGCTGAGAAATTGAAATAGGAGAAGAACATGGCAACTTTACAATTAGCAAGTAATAAACGTGGATTAATCAAAAAGACCGAGGAATACTTTAACGCCATCCGAACAAATATCCAGTTGAGTGGTTCAGAATTGAAGGTCATTGGGATAACTTCAGTCGATGCAAATGAAGGAAAGAGTACGACTGCAGCCAGCCTGGCGATTGCCTATGCTCGCTCAGGCTATAAAACCATTTTGTTGGACGCTGATATTCGTAATTCAGTCATGTCTGGTTTCTTCAAGCCCGCGAGAAAAATTACGGGTCTGACAGACTATCTGGCTGGAACAACCGACTTGTCACAGGGCTTGTGCGACACAGATGTTCCGAACTTAACAGTCATCGAATCTGGTAAGACTTCACCGAACCCTACAGCCTTGTTGCAAAGCAAAAATTTCGATAATCTCATCACAACGCTCCGTCGCTATTTTGATTATGTCATTGTCGACTGCGCACCTTTGGGATTGGTCATTGATGCAGCCATCATTGCACAGAAGTGTGATGGTATGGCCGTTGTCGCAGAGGCTGGTCGTGTCAAACGGTCAGGGGTTAAGAAAGTAGCAGAACAACTAGAGCAAACTGGTACACCATTCTTAGGTGTTATCCTGAATAAATATGATGTAGCTACGGAAAAATATGGAGCCTACGGCAATTACGGCAACTATGGGAACTATGGTAAAAAAGCCTAGTAGTCATCATAATCAATTCTCAAATGTAGGAGTAACAAAATGATAGACATTCATTCCCATATCATATTTGGTGTGGACGATGGGGCGAAAACACTCGAGGAGAGCCTTACATTAATTGATGAGGCACGGCGGCAGGGCGTTCGGATGATTGTAGCGACATCTCACCGACGAAAAGGTATGTTTGAAACGCCCGAGAAAATCATCATGGCCAATTATCTAGAGCTAAAAAAAGTAGTAGCCGAACGGTTTCCAGAATTGACTCTTTGTTATGGTGGTGAACTCTACTATACAAAGGATATTATTGACAAAGGATATTATTGACAAAGGATATTATTGGCAAATTGGATGCCAAGAAACTACCAACCCTGAATGGTACGAAACAGGTATTGGTCGAATTTAGTATGAATACCCCTTGGAAGGAAATCCAAGAGGCAGTCAATGAAATCATATTGTTAGGATTAACTCCTGTAATTGCCCATATCGAGCGTTACGACGCCTTGGCTTTCAAGGGAGAAAGGGTAGCCGAACTCATCGATAAGGGGTGCTTTACTCAGGTAAATAGCAATCATGTCTTAAAACCAAGCTTGATTGGAGATGTTGCCAAACCCTTTAAAAAACAGGTGCAATACTTTTTAGATAATGATCTGGTCACCTGTGTGGCAAGCGATATGCACAATATGGTTAAGAGGAGACCATATATGCAGGAGGCCTTTGCAATTATTGAAAAAAAATATGGGATAGACCGGGCAAAGGCATTGATGAAGAAGAATCCTTTGATGCTACTCAAAAATTAGGATATAAAATTGAAATAAACGCGAAATCTTGCCTTTCAATAATTTAGTGGAGATGAAAAAGTAGTCAATTGTATAGAAAGATATCCATTGATGTAGGAGATGAAATGGTAAATATTAATGAATACCGCCAGTTTAGACTGGCGCTTTTAGAATTGATTGGGGTAGTAGTGGCTGTCTCCATTACCACCCACTTACCCACCTCAAAGATGAATCAGATAGGGACGCTATTGATTATTGCCCTGCATTTTGTGGCTTTTTATTTCTCACGTATGTCATCAGAATTTGAGAGTAGGGGCTACTTAATAGAGTTTGAACGGGTCACTAGGTATGTTTTGATTTTCGACATACTCCTCATTTCATTTTCTTTTTTTTTGGGAGATAGTTTTATCATTACGAGACGTTGGTTGGCATTATTTACCATTCTTACCTTTATCATCGTTTATATTATCAACTGCACTGTGCGTAGATATAAATATCTCTTCCTTATGACTGCTGAACAACAGAAGAATACTTTAGTCATTACCACTACTGAGAGATTGCGATTAATGGAGGGGCTCTTTGAGTCAGATCAACTTCCTACAAAATATTTGGCGGGTATAGTAGTCATCGGAGATGGTGATGTGGCCTTTCCAGAGGTAGTTCCAGTAGTTCCTTTTGATGATGCGATTGACTTTGCGACCCACGAAGTTGTCGACCATGTGTTTATCAACTTACCGAGTGAACATTACGATCTCAAACAACTTGTTTCTGATTTTGAAGTCATGGGTATTGATGTGAGTGTAGATATTAACTTATTTGATTTCAGGGCTTTAAAAAATAAAAAAATCAAACAAGTTGGAGACCATAGCATCGTGACTTTTAACTCCAATTATTACAAACCTAGCCATATCTTTCTAAAGCGCATGTTGGATATCTTTGGGGCTGTGATTGGTCTTCTAATTTGTGGTCTGGTCGGGATTGTCTTAGCCCCTATCATTCGGAAAGATGGAGGACCTGCCATTTTCGTTCAGAAACGAGTAGGGAAAAACGGACGTATCTTTAAATTTTATAAATTCCGTTCTATGTATATAGATGCAGAGGAACGGAAAAAAGAACTTATGTCTCAAAACCAGATGCAGGGTGGTATGTTTAAAATGGATAATGACCCACGTATTACACCTATTGGTCAGTTTATCCGAAAAACAAGTCTAGATGAATTGCCACAGTTTTATAATGTGCTAGTTGGTGATATGAGCTTGGTAGGTACACGTCCACCGACAGTGGATGAATTTGAAAAGTATACACCAAGTCAAAAACGTCGCCTCAGCTTCAAACCAGGAATTACCGGCTTATGGCAAGTTAGTGGGCGTAGCAATATTACGGACTTTGACGAAGTAGTTAAACTCGATGTTGAATATATCGATAACTGGTCAATTTGGTCGGATATCAAGATATTATTGAAGACTATCTTCGTAGTATTTAAAAAAGAGGGAAGTAAGTAGAGTATATTATGAAAGTTTGTTTAGTAGGTTCTTCTGGTGGACATTTGGCACATTTGAATATGCTAAAACCCTTTTGGAGTGAACATAGCCGTTTCTGGGTTACATTTGATAAAGAAGACGCAAGAAGTGTGTTAAGTGATGAAAAATTTTATCCGTGTTATTTTCCGACTAACAGAAATTTTAAAAATTTGGTAAAGAACACTTTCTTAGCACTTGAAATTTTAAGAAAAGAAAAACCTGACGTTATTATTTCATCAGGAGCAGCGGTAGCAGTTCCATTTTTTTATCTGGGTAAACTGTTTGGAGCGAAAACGGTTTATATCGAAGTATTTGATAGAATAGATAAACCGACTGTGACTGGAAAGTTGGTTTATCCAGTGACAGATAAATTTATTGTTCAGTGGGAGGAGATGAAAACTGTCTATCCCAAAGCTATTAATCTGGGGAGTATTTTTTAATGATTTTTGTTACAGTTGGAACTCATGAACAGCCCTTTAATAGGCTTATTAAGGAAGTTGATCGTTTAAAAAAAGAAGGTATTATTACAGATGAGGTTTTTATTCAGACAGGTTTTTCAACTTATGAGCCTCAATACTGTGACTGGAAAAATATTATTTCTTATTCTGAAATGGAAGATTACATGAATCGTGCAGATATTATTATCACGCATGGTGGTCCAGCGACATTCATGGGAGCAATTGCTAAAGGAAAAAAACCGATTGTTGTTCCAAGACAGGAAAAGTTTGGAGAGCATGTAAATGATCATCAGCTTGAGTTTGCTGAACAGGTTTCTGAACGATTTGGAAGTATCGTTGTCGTAGAAGAAATTAATGAATTGCAAAATTATTTTAATTTAGATTTAATTGTAGATGAAAGTTCCAATTCGAACAACCTAAGATTTAATAGTCAATTAAAACAAGAAATAGAAAGTTTGGTTAGATGAATGATTCCTAAAAAGATTCATTATTGTTGGTTTGGTGGAAATCCGTTACCCGAAACTGTTCAAAGATGTATAAACTCATGGAGGAAATTTTGCCCTGATTATGAAATAATAGAGTGGAACGAATCAAATTATAACATTCATAAAATTCCATTTATCGCTGAAGCTTACGATGCGAAAAAATATGCCTTTGTGTCTGATTATGCTCGCCTAGACATTATTTATAACGAAGGTGGGATATACCTTGATACAGACGTGGAATTGATACGGTCATTAGATACTTTATTAAGTAATAATTCTTTTATGGGCATGGAGTTTGCTGGACAAGTTGCTACGGGATTGGGCTTTGGTGCTGAAAAACATCATAAGTTTATCAAAAAAAATATGGAAATTTATGAAAATCTTAAATTTGATGCCCAGCATATCGTGACCTGTGTAGAAATTACGACGTCGTTGTTAAAAAAATACGGACTAACAAGTAAAAATATTATTCAGGATGTAGCTGGATTAACAATCTATCCAACAGAATATTTTTGTCCTTATAATATGGAGACAAGGAAAACTTTAATTACTGATAACACATATTCAATTCACCATTATGATGCTACCTGGTATGGTACTGGAATTAACGCAAAAATGAAGAAAATCTTTTTACCTATAAAAATTAAGATACGTATTTTTATTGATATGGTTTTAGGAGAAGGGACTTATGAGAAACTTAAACAATATTTCAAAAAATAAATCTTCCATGGTATTCAATTATGAAGATATATATTGTTGCTTTGTTTTCATTGTTATCTATCTAAAATCTGTTTATTCTTCTTTTGCAGATCAAATCTATAATATTTTTTTGATTTTATTTGTTTTATTCATTTTTTTAAAATTATTGAATCAAAAATACACCCCTACTCAACTATTCTCTTTATTAGTTTTGGGAAGCCTTTCAGTATTTAATGCATTTATTTCTAAGGATTTTTCATTGTTAGTAGCTTTGTTATTCTTTTTTGGTATGAAAGATATTAATGTAGATAGAGTATTATCTACTGTATTGGTTGCTAAGATTTCTTCTTTTTTATATGTTCTATTTTCTTATATATTACATTTTAGGAGCTCTTCAGCAATTTTATTCAATAGGACATCTAAGGTAGTTACTAGGTATAGTTTTGGATTTGGTTCACCAAATACATTTCATGCGAGTTTTTCTTTTATTCTCTTTTTAATTATTTGTAAGTACTATGATCGTATCAAAGGAATACATATTATTGGTATATTACTTTCTAATGAGTTTATTTATTTTTTTTCTCAATCAAGAACTGGGCGATATAGTGTCTTACTTGTGTTAATATGCCTTTTTGTGATGAAATCTACCAGAAAAATAGGAGTATATTTTTTGAACACGGTTCCTTATTTGCCAACAATAATATTTTTATTTACTGTAGCATTATCATCAATTTTAAAAGGGACAAAAGTTTATGATGTATTGAATACCATGCTATCTGGGAGGCTGTTTTATAATAGCGCAATACTGGAACTGGAACACGTGCCTTCACTTCTGGGTGATAATATAATGAAGTATAAATATGTTACCAGTGAAGGTTATGTATATAAAATGATACATGATAATAGCTATATGGCAACATTTGCGTTGTCAGGTGTGATATTTATGTCTTTGTTCCTTTGGTATTATTATATTGTTTCTAGAGAATTGCTAATAAATAAAAGGTACAACTTGTTAATTTTATTTATTTCAATAGCAGTTTATGCATTCATGGAAGATTATATAAGATATATTTATTTTGATTTTCTGTTTTTTGTTTGTGGCTCTTTCTTCTATAATCAATTAACTTTAGAGAGGAATACGGAATAATGCTATATATTGTCACTCCAACATATAATAGAGCTAAAGAACTATGTATTTTGTATAAAACTTTGAAATCGCAAACATGTTTGGATTTCAAATGGTTGGTAGTAGATGACGGCTCAACAGACGAAACGCCACTTTTGATTGCTAAATTTCAAGAAGATAGCTGTGTTGCAATTGATTATCTCAAAAAAGATAATGGGGGTAAACATACCGCTTATAATTTGGCATTGGATTATATGTCTAAAATTGATTGTCATATAGTAGTTGATAGTGATGATTGGCTTGCGATGGATGCTGTCGAGAAAATCTTACAAGACTTAGAAAAGACTTCAAATAAAGAAATAGGGATTGTTTATCCAAGATACGGTAGGGATTCTAGTCCTCAGTGGCTTTCTGATAACGTTAAATATGTTTCAATTCCTGATATAAAGTTGAAATACGGGCTTTCAATCGAGACTGCAATTGTTATTAAAAATTTATTCATTGGTCAATTGAGACTTCCTTCATTTGAGGGGGAGAAGTTTTTGTCTGAAGAAATTTTTTATATTATGCTATCGGAGTTTGGAAAATTTCTTCCTCTTAATAGAAGAATATATTTTTTTGAATATCTAGAACATGGTCTAACAAATAATATTTTCCATTTGTGGAAGAAGAACCCCAAGAGCACTTATTTATTGTTTAAAGAGAGAAAAAAATATATCCTGCAAAATTTATCAGGTTTTAACCGAATTGTTGAATTGTTTAAAGTGTCCTTGAATGAACAAGCATTATCGCTAGCAACATCAAAGAATGAAAATATTCCCCAAGAGCTATCTGTTGGGGAACGTATGCTAAAACCATTGGCGTATTTATTTTATTTAAAAAGGTATAAATAGGAATAAGTATCATAGTGAGGAGATGTTGTGAATAATGAGTTAATCAGTATTATTGTTCCTGTATACAATGTTGAAAAATACATTGCTAAGTGTTTGGACTCTTTAGTTAACCAAACATATTTAAATATAGAAATACTTCTAATTGATGATGGATCTACAGACAAATCATTATCGATATGTAAGAAGTATGCTGCAGTTGATTCTCGAATTAAGTTTTTTTCTAAAGAGAATGGCGGCGTTTCTAGCGCTCGAAATCTAGGTCTTCTACATGTTCAAGGAGAGTACGTTGTGTTTGTAGATTCAGATGACTTTGTATCTCCAAAATATTGTGAACATTTATATCAACTTACTATAAGTACTAAGTCAGAGTTAGCTTCTGTAAGTCGTTATAACATTTTGAATAAAGAGGTGGTAAAGATATCGGATTTATCTTTTAATCAAATAACATCAGATGAAGCCTTAAGAAAATTCTTTTTAGGTGAGGGGATAAATTGTTATCTTTTTTCAAAAATATTTAAATATGAAACTATAAAAGGACTCCGATTTGATGAAAGTTTAGAATCAGCAGAGGACGTTTTGTTTATTTATCAAACTCTTAAGAACATAAATTTTGCATCTATGGATGGCACTGTTGCAGATTATTTTTATATTCTTAGAGAAGGATCTTTAACAAATAAAAGACTGACTTCATCAAGAATTGATAGTTCCATTAGAGTTGCGGAATTTATTACTAGAGATTGTAACAGCAACAAAAAATTGAAAATGTTAAGTGAAATTAATGAAATATCATTAAAGGGTGAGGTTCTTGAGTGGATTTCATTAAATAGTGAACTTAGAATTGAGTTTGAAGAATATTATAATATCATACTGAGAGAAGTTAGAAAGTTTAAATTGTTACATAAAGTTCAATATCTAACTTTAAAAAAATTTATTAGGCTTATATTATTAAAAGTTAGTCCTAGATTAGTTACAATCTTAAAAAATAAATAGGTATCCTGGAAGGAGTATTCATGGATTTTAATAGTAACACTCTTGTTTCAATTATTATTCCAATTTATAATGTAGAAAATTATTTAGAACAGTGTATCATATCGGTAGTTCATCAAACTTATAAGAATTTAGAAATTATTTTAGTAAATGACGGTTCTCCTGATAACTCCGGAAAAATTTGTGATGATTTCGCTCTCATGGATAAAAGAATTAAAGTTATTCATAAGATGAATGGAGGGTTGTCATCAGCTAGAAATGCAGGCATAGATATAGCTAAAGGTGAGTATTTAGGGTTTGTGGACAGTGACGATACAATCGAACCATTCATGTATGAAAAATTAATGACGGCCATTAAAAGGGATGGGACCGACTTGGCGGTTTGCGCAATAAATTATGTTTTTGAAAATGGTAAAAAATTAACTAAAACTAATCTAGGAAAAGATACCATATTTGACTTTTATGATGCTAGGAATTGCAAGTAAAAATGGGAGAGTAGAATGAAAGTTTTAAAAAATTACGCCTACAATCTTTCCTATCAATTACTGGTCATTGTTTTACCAATCATTACGACACCTTATGTTACTAGGATTTTTAGTTCAAAGGATTTAGGTACTTATGGTTACTTTAATTCGATTGTGACCTACTTTATTCTTTTGGCAACTTTAGGTGTTGCTAACTATGGTACTAAAGAGATTTCAGGACATCGAAAGGATATTCGTAAAAATTTCTGGGGTATTTATACCCTCCAATTGATTGCGACTATTTTGTCTCTTGTCTTGTATACATCATTATGTTTGTTCTTTCCTGGTATGCAAAATATGGTGGCTTATATCTTAGGATTAAGCTTGATATCGAAAGGAATGGATATTTCTTGGTTATTCCAAGGTTTGGAGGATTTTCGTCGTATTACCGCAAGGAATACAACGGTAAAGGTTTTAGGAGTTATTTCTATCTTCCTATTTGTGAAAACACCTGGTGATTTGTATCTCTATGTTTTCCTATTGACCTTCTTTGAATTGCTTGGGCAATTAAGTATGTGGTTACCAGCGAGACCTTACATTGGAAAACCACAATTTGATTTATCCTATGCTAAGAAACATCTTAAACCTGTTATTTTGCTGTTTCTCCCTCAGGTTGCCATTTCACTATACGTGACTTTGGATCGTACAATGTTGGGTGCCTTGTCATCGACAAATGATGTAGGGATTTATGATCAGGCTTTGAAAATAATTAATATTTTGTTGACGTTGGTGACTTCATTGGGAAGTGTAATGCTTCCAAGGGTATCTGGTCTTTTATCTAACGGAGATCATAAGGCCGTTAACAAGATGCATGAGTTGTCTTTCTTGATTTATAATCTTGTGATTTTCCCGATAATAGCAGGTCTCTTGATTGTTAATAAGGATTTTGTGAGTTTCTTCCTAGGGAAAGATTTCCAAGAGGCTTATCTTGCCATTGCTATTATGGTCTTTAGGATGTTCTTTATCGGTTGGACAAATATTATGGGAATCCAGATTTTGATTCCACACAATAAACATCGTGAGTTTATGCTCTCTACGACTATTCCGGCTGTTGTCAGTGTTGGACTTAATCTCTTGTTAATTCCTCCATTTGGCTTTGTTGGTGCCTCAATTGTATCAGTTTTAACAGAGGCTTTGGTATGGTTCATTCAATTGTACTTCTGCCTTCCTTACCTCAAGGAAGTACCGATTCTTGAGTCTTTGGCCAAAATTGTATGCGCATCTACTATGATGTATGGCTTGTTGCTAAGTGCAAAACCATTCTTGCATTTTCCACCTACTTTAAATGTTCTTGTGTATGCAGTGCTTGGTGGCCTCATTTACCTTCTTGCTATTCTAGTTTTGAAAGTGGTAGATGTTAAAGAATTAAAACAAATAATAGGAGAAAATTAGGAATGAAGAAAGCACGGAATATAAACTTAGACTTGATAAAAATAATTGCTTGTATAGGAGTTGTTTTGCTTCATACTACGATGCCAGGGTTTAAGGGCGATGGAATTACTCATCTTATTTATATTATCTAGGTACTTATTCAATTCCCTTGTTTTTTATGGTAAATGGTTATTTATTATTGGGTAAGAGCAAGATAACATATCCCTATATACTACATAAAATAAAATGGTTACTAATAACAGTGTCTTCATGGACCGTTATCATTTGGTTTCTTAAAAGAGACTTCACAATTAATCCAATTAAAAAAATTTTGGCTTCCTTGATACAAAAGGGTTATTTCTTCCAATTTTGGTTTTTCGGCTCACTAATACTTATTTATTTATGCTTGCCGATATTGAAGAAGTATTTACATTCAAAAAGAAGTTATTTATACTTTCTATATGTATTAACAATTATTGGTTTGATTTTTGAATTGATAAATTTTTTGCTTCAAATGCCAGTACAAATTTATGTTATACAGACGTTTAGATTATGGACTTGGTTCTTTTACTACATTTTAGGTGGTTTTGTAGCACAATTCAATATAGATAATTTAAAATCAATCTTTAAGGGATGGATGAAAATAGTTAGCATACTTTTGTTATTGATTTCACCGATAATATTATTTTTCATAGCAAAAACTACTTATCATAATCTTTTTGCTGAATATTTTTATGACAATCTTTTGGTAAAAGTAATTAGTTTAGGACTATTTCTTACCTTATTGACGCTAACCATTGATGCTTCTAAACATAGAATGATCTACTTGTTATCAGTCCAAACGATGGGGGTATTTATCATACATACCTATGTTATGCAAATATGGCAAAAGTTGATAGGGTTTAACATAGTAGGTGCACACTTATTTTTCCCTGTTTTCACATTAGTGATTAGTTTTCTAATAAGTATGATATTAATGAAAATCCCTTATATCAATCGAATAGTTAAATTATAAAAAGGAGTTTATAATGTACGATTATCTTATCGTTGGTGCTGGTTTGTCCGGAGCAATCTTCGCACATGAAGCTACAAAACGTGGCAAAAAAGTAAAAGTGATTGACAAGCGTGATCACATTGGTGGCAATATCTACTGTGAAGATGTTGAAGGTATTAACGTTCACAAGTATGGTGCTCACATTTTCCATACCTCAAATAAAAAAGTTTGGGATTATGTCAACCAATTTGCTGAATTTAATAACTATATCAACTCACCAATTGCTAACTACAAGGGCAGTCTTTATAACCTTCCATTTAACATGAATACATTTTATGCTATGTGGGGCACTAAGACTCCTCAAGAAGTTAAGGACAAGATTGCTGAGCAAACGGCTGATATGAAAGATGTTGAGCCTAAAAACTTGGAAGAACAAGCTATCAAGTTGATTGGACCAGATATCTACGAAAAGTTGATCAAGGGATACACTGAAAAACAATGGGGACGTTCTGCCACAGACCTGCCTCCTTTCATCATCAAGCGTCTTCCGGTTCGTCTGACTTTTGATAACAACTACTTTAATGACCGTTACCAAGGAATTCCGATCGGTGGTTACAATGTCATCATTGAAAATATGCTTGGAGATGTAGAAGTAGAGCTTGGAGTTGACTTCTTTGCCAATCGTGAAGAGCTTGAAGCTTCAGCTGAAAAAGTTGTCTTTACAGGAATGATTGACCAGTACTTTGATTATAAACATGGTGAGTTGGAGTATCGCAGTCTTCGTTTTGAACACGAAGTCTTGGATGAAGAAAATCATCAAGGAAATGCCGTGGTCAACTACACAGAGCGTGAGATTCCTTATACTCGTATCATTGAGCACAAGCACTTCGAGTATGGTACACAACCTAAGACAGTTATCACACGTGAATACCCAGCTGATTGGAAACGTGGAGATGAACCATACTACCCAATCAATGATGAAAAGAACAATGCCATGTTTGCTAAGTACCAAGAAGAAGCTGAGAAAAATGACAAGGTTATCTTCTGTGGACGTCTTGCAGATTATAAATACTACGACATGCACGTGGTCATTGAGCGTGCTCTAGAAGTCGTTGAGAAAGAATTTACTATATGACACAAGAAAAAAATTGATATCGTTGTTCTTTGGGTAGATGGAAGTTCCCCAGAGTTTATCCGTGAGAAACAAGCAGTTACTGAGAATGTTTCTGATTTGAACCAAGAAATTGATGGTGAGCAACGTTATCGTGATTATGGTGTTTTTAATTACTGGTTCCGAATGATTGAAAAGAATGCTCCTTGGGTAAATAATGTCTATTTGATTACCAATGGGCAAAAGCCAGACTGGTTGAATTTGGAACATCCAAAACTCAAATTGGTAACTCATAGGGAATTTATGCCCAAAGAATACCTACCGACCTATAATTCAGCAGCTATTGAGCTTAATCTTCATCGTATTGAAGGGTTGTCGGAGAACTACTTGTATTTCAATGATGATACGTACTTGATTAGAGACAGTCAACCTTCAGATTTTTATAAAAATGGTCAGCCTAAGCTTTTAGCTGTTTATGATGCCTTAGTTCCTTGGTCACCATTTACGAATACTTATCACAATAATGTTGAATTAATTTATCGCCATTTTCCTAATAAGAAGGCTTTGAAGTCTTCGCCATGGAAATTCTTTAATTTCCGTTATGGTTCCTTGGTTTTGAAAAACTTGTTACTCTTGCCTTGGGGTCCTACGAGATACGTGAACCAGCATTTACCTGTTCCGATGAAGAAGAGTACCTTGGCACATTTATGGGAAATTGAAGGTGAAATTTTAGATAAAACATCGCGAAATCCAATTAGAGACTATGGAGTAGATGTTAATCAATACATCTGTCAGCATTGGCAAATTGAAAGTAACCAGTTTTACCCTATGTCTAAAAGTTTCGGAGAGACAATCGGTTTGAATCAGGTGGATAAGCTGGAATCTATCTTTAAAGATAGACGTAAAAAACTACTTTGTGTGAATGATGATGTTGACTTTAAAGAGGAGAATATCATTCGTTTAAAGGAAATCTTGAATGAATACTATCCTGAAAAATCAGCTTTTGAAAAATGAGAAATAAGAGATGAAATACTATTTAAAAGAAGAATTTTTACACGATAACGATGTTAAAAATGCCGGTAATAAGGCTCGTAATGATGTTGAAGAAATTGTAAAGAGAGAAGGTTATCAATCCTTGGTTCTTTCAGTTGATAATTGGTACGAGATGGGTACACTTAAAAAACAGCTTCATAAATCTAAGGCTATTGGTCAGGCCTTGAATCAACTAAAGCAAGGTGATGAGTTACTTATTCAGTTCCCAATGCTTCATTATAGTTTTTTTGCAACACATCATGTAAAGAAAGCACAGAAAAAAGGCGTAAAAGTTAATTTTATTATCCACGATTTAGAAGCTCTTCGTTATATCAATGTTGAGAATCTCCCTTTGAAGCATAAGATTAACATTCAAATTCAAGAATCAAGTCTTCTTGGTGCAGCTGATGGTATCATTGCCCACAATCCAATTATGAAATCTGTATTGGTAGATAAAGGGATTGCGGCAGATAAGATTGTTAGCCTTGGCATTTTCGACTATTTGATTCCAAATTTCCAAGAGAAGACTGGTTTCACGAAGAATCAGCCAATTATTGTAGCTGGTAACTTGGCACAAGAAAAAGCTGGTTATCTTTACTCTCTTCCTGCAGAACCTGCTTATAACCTTTATGGTGTCGGCTTCGACGAAAGCAGAGCTCTTGAGAATGAGAACTACTTTGGTTCCTTCCTACCTGATGAGCTTCCTGCAGCTCTTGAGGGTGGTTTTGGGCTTGTCTGGGATGGCGACAGTGCTGAGACATGTAGTGGTGTTTTCGGCGAGTACCTTCGCTATAACAACTCTCACAAGGCGTCACTTTACTTGGCCTCAGGGTTCCCGCTTGTCGTTTGGAAACAGTCAGCCTTATCTCATTTTGTGCTTGAGAACGGCTGTGGAATTGCAGTAGATTCTCTTCAGGATTTGAAGGCTACCATTGACAATCTTTCTGATACTGATTACCAAGATTTGGTTGAAAATACCAAGCGTGTCGGTAAAGGTATTCGTGTTGGTCACTATCTACGTACTGCATTGAACAATTTAAAATAAGAAAATCCTCATGCTTGTGAGGATTTTTTGCATTATTTGGGCTCTTTGTCAACTGTAGTGGGTAGATGAAAAGTAACCGCCCAATAACAAGGTATCTATCCAATCACTCCTTCCTCCAGTATACTGTTATAAAAAACAAACTGGAG
>NZ_JBMVJC010000025.1:0-33512 GCF_049893385.1 Streptococcus sp. VTCC 12905
GAAACTGCTAAGCGACATGGACTTGACGCAGAGAAATATATGACTTATCTTCTAGAACACTTACCTAACGAGGAGACGCTCGCAAAAAAAGAGGTGCTAGAGGCTTATTTGCCATGGGACAAAAATATTAAGAGAGTATGTAAATAGAAAAAGGTTCCAGAGTCGACAGGACTTTGGATCCTTTTTCAATATACCTTGTTATTGGGCGGTTACATTAGTCTGTGAGAGTGATGCTGTTTGAAGCTATACTGCTTTTCATTTTATGAGTATGCGTGAGGTTGTCAAGGTAATGAGAAATTATTCTAGAAGTAAAAAAAGGACACTGACGTGTGATTGGTCAATGTCCTTTTTTTATTATTCACTAGAGCTAGTCTTTGTTGATGAACTTGTGGAAGTAGTAGTGCTTGAGCTCGAGGAATCACTGGATGATGAACTACTGTGTAATTCCAGATAACTTGGAGCTTTAAAGAGGTCAACAGTTGATTGATTATTGTTTTTGCTATATAAGCTTGTTGATTTGATTCCAAGTTCTTTTTCTAAAGCTAATAAAGTTGCGAGTGAATCTATGTAATTGTATTGACTTGCGTCTAAGGCTGTTAAACCATTGTCATAGAATCGGATAAGATCCCCAGTCTGAATGGCGTCACTAGCAGATAATTGCGCCGCAGCAGAGGCTTTTATATCATCAATTTCTTTTTGAGTAACTTCATCTGGATTGGTTATTTCAACTCCAGTTTCAGTATAGTATATTTTTCCGCCATAACTGGTATATTTTGGTGTGATAAAGTTTCCTGCGGTTCTGAGAGCAACGACTTGACTGTGTTCGCTAGAGAGCATATCTTGTCCAACTTGAAGATAATTGTTTGCTTCAATTCCTAAGAGGTGTTCGAGAGTCGGTAAGGCATCTATTTCACCACCAAAAGTATCGATAATTCCACCATTTGTCATTCCAGGTACTACAATCATATATGGAACTCGTTGCATCATTGCATTGTCAAAATCTGACCAAGTTTGAGAATCTTTTCCGATTAATGGAGCTAAGTCCGGGTTGCGAGAATTTGAAATCCCATAGTGGTCGCCATATAGAACAATGATTGAATTTTCATACAAACCAGTAGCTTTCAAATAGTCAAAGAATGCCTTGATTGAGTCATCTAAATAGTTAGCTGTAGCAAAGTACCCGTTGATAGTTTCATCAGGTGTATCTGCCAAAGGGAAGCCAACTTCATCGCCAATTAGACTGGAAGTGTAGGGATAGTGGTTTGACACCGTGATGAATTTTGCGTAGAAAGGTTGTTGCAAATGTTCGAGATACTGAATCGAGTCTGCGAACATGATTTTATCATTCAAACCATACTGGAATGAGTTTTCAGCAGTCGCCTCAGAGAAATAGGACTGGTCAAAGAAGTAATTGTAGCCCCATTGTTTATAGGTATTATTTCGGTTCCAGAAGCTGGCTGAGTTACCGTGGAAAACAGCGGAAGTATAGCCTCCATTCTGAGAAAGGATATAAGGCGCAGCCTGCTGTGTATTGCTTCCTCCATATTGAACCATGAATGAGCCTTGATTGAGACCAAAAAGAGATGTCTCAATCATAGTTTCAGCATCAGAAGTCTTTCCTGCTTTAACTTGATTAAAGAAATTTGAAAAGGCCAAAGTAGACTGTGAATGGTAGAGAGAGTTGAGAAATGGTGTTACTTCATATTCAACGCCATCAACGTTCAGTTTATAATCAATTACAAATTGTTGTAAACTTTCTAAGTGTAGATAAATGACATTCCGTCCTTTTGCGATTCCAAAATAGTCACTATTGGGTGAGGCGTAATGTTCTTGAATGTACTCTTCTACAGGAACAAGGTCCTCTGCTGTTGCATCAGAACGATCCTTTTCCGTAGTGTAAGTCTGATGTGCATTATAAGTAAAGAATGCAGGTAAACCTAAAGCCCGTACGATATACGTATTTGAAAATCCACGAGTTAGTAATTCTGGGCGATCAATCTCAGCAGTAAAAAGGTTTACTGAAAATAATAAAATTGCTAAAGAAGAGACTGCAAAACTAGCTCTTTTTGAGAAAGGTTTAGGGTTTAGTTTGTATGGTTTTTTTCTTAATACTATTGCAATGATAATAAAATCCGCAAAATAGACTAAATCCCATAAGTTGAATAACTCGAGTGCTGTCTCACCAAGACCAGTGGAAACACTCGAAGTTGCCAACATTGTAGAAACTGAAATGTAATCAGCAAATTCTCT
This sequence comes from Streptococcus sp. VTCC 12905, assembly GCF_049893385.1. Taxonomy (NCBI): domain Bacteria; kingdom Bacillati; phylum Bacillota; class Bacilli; order Lactobacillales; family Streptococcaceae; genus Streptococcus; species Streptococcus sp. VTCC 12905. The sequence continues at coordinate 2,251 of NZ_JBMVJC010000025.1, forward strand.
ATAATAGACGACATTTGAGAAAAGCCATAGGAACAAAACAAGATAGATGGTTATGGCAATTCCATAAAATAGCTTAGTATTTTTTATATAAAGTGCTAGTCCGAGTAAAAGTAATGCTAGTGGAATTGGATTAAAAATAGCAATTAAATATTGCAATAAACCAGATAAATCCAAATGAAAATCAACAAAATAGGCCCAAAGGGATTTTGTCCAATAACTTAATAATAGTAAAACTATGAATCCAATACGAGTCTGATAGTTCTTTTTTATGATGTCAATTAGTTTTTTCACAATTAGTAGTCTCCACATCCCTTTCTAAAATCTTTGTACATTATATCATATCATATTTTATAAAATAAACTGCAATAATACGAGTTTTTTTGGCATATAGTTTAATTCATGATATAATAGAAAATGTATGAAAATAATAGTTAGTACCATTGTAGAAAAAAAGATTAATAAAGGAATCAGCCTTTTAGACAGTTCAGATTTCAAGGAAAACCAAAACCTACCTGATGGTCAAGTGTCCTTGTTTTCTAAGAGTAGAAGATATTTAGGCGAGGCTTACTTGTCTCCACAAAATAAGGGAATTGGTTGGCTTTTTAGTCGTAATAAAATAGCATTGTCTGTAGATTTTTTTACTAATCTCTTTAAAAAGGCAAAAACAGTACGCCAGCCGTTCTACCATTCAAATTTGACAACAGCTTTTCGCTTATTTAATCAAGATGGTGACGGTTTTGGTGGATTGACAATTGATTTATATGGAGATTACGCTGTTTTTTCTTGGTATAATACTTTTGTCTATTCCATTAGGCAGTTAGTTATTGAGGCCTTTCAAATTGTATTTCCTGAGGTAGTTGGAGCTTACGAGAAAATTCGTTTTCAATCAGAATTAAGAGATTCTAATTTCCTGTATGGAGATCAGGCCCCGGATACATTCACTGTTAACGAAAATGGTGTTGCTTATCAGGTATTTTTAAATGACGGATTGATGACTGGAATTTTCTTGGATCAACATGATGTTAGAGCTTCACTGGTTGATGGACTTGCTAGCGGTAAAAAAGTGCTAAATATGTTTTCATATACAGCTGCTTTTTCGGTTGCGGCAGCTATGGGTGGGGCGAGTGAGACTGTCTCAGTTGATTTGGCGAAACGATCACGTGATCTATCTAAAGCTCATTTTATGGCAAATGGTTTACCTCTTGATCACCATCAATTCGTTGTAATGGATGTTTTTGAATATTTTAATTATGCAAAGAGAAAGGGATTGAAGTTTGATATGATCATTCTGGATCCACCTAGCTTTGCTCGAAATAAAAAGCATACATTCACAGTGTCGAAAGATTATTACAAACTGATTGAACAATCACTTGAAATCTTACATTCAGATGGCATGATTATTGCCTCAACCAATGCTGCAAACATTTCGATAGACAAGTTTAAACAGCAAGTTCAGAAGGGACTTGGAAAAGTTAAGTATCGCTTTTTACAAACTTATCGCTTGCCAAACGATTTTACAGTTAATAAAAATGATGAAAGTAGTAATTACCTTAAGGTCTTTACGATACAGGTGCAAAAATGAAAATTGTTGTTCCAATAATGCCTAAAAATTTAGAAGAAATAGAAGCAATTGATAGAGAACGATTATCTGAAGCTGACATTGTTGAATGGAGAGCTGATTTTCTTCCAAAAGCTGAGATATTGAAAGTTGCACCTGCCGTTTTTGAATTATATAATGGTAAAGAGGTATTATTTACGCTTCGAACCACACGTGAGGGTGGACACCTAGATTTAGAAGATCAAGAATATGTCAATCTAATTAAGGAAGTTGCAGCAATTTACCAACCAGACTATATTGATTTTGAGTACTATTCTTATCAGTCTGTATTTGATCAGATGTTGGATTTCCCTAACTTAGTTTTAAGTTACCACAATTTCAAGGAAACACCTTCCAATTATTTGGAAATCATTTCTGAGCTTACACGTTTATCTCCTGCGGTTGTGAAAATTGCTGTTATGGCAAACTCCGAGCAGGATGTACTTGATGTGATGAATTATACTCGTGGGTTTAAAACATTGAATTCTGAGCAAGAGTTTGCTACAATTTCAATGGGGGCATTAGGAAAATTATCTCGGATATCAGGATTTGTAACGGGTTCAAGTTGGACTTTTGCAAGTTTAGATGAAGCTTCTGCCCCTGGCCAGATCTCATTGGCAAATACACGAAAATTTTTAGATATATTGGAGAACTAGTATGAGGTATTTAACAGCAGGCGAGTCGCATGGCCCACGTTTAACAGCCATCATAGAGGGAGTTCCAGCAGGTCTTCCTTTAACAGCTGAAGATATTAATAAAGACTTGAAACGCCGTCAAGGTGGTTATGGTCGAGGAAGTCGTATGCAAATTGAAACGGACCGTGTGGAAATTACTGCTGGAGTTCGTCATGGTAAAACAACAGGTGCACCAATCACTCTTAATGTAACAAACAAGGATCATCAGAAGTGGTTGGATATTATGGCTGTTGAGGATATTGAAGAGAAACTCAAAAGCAAGCGTCGCATAAAACACCCACGTCCAGGACATGCCGATTTGGTCGGTGGGATGAAATACCGTTTTAGTGATTTACGAAACTCTTTAGAGCGTTCAAGTGCCCGTGAAACCACAATGAGAGTGGCAGTTGGGGCTGTTGCAAAACGTATTTTGGAAGAACTTGATATTGAGATTGCAAATCATGTTGTTGTTTTTGGTGGGAAAGAAATTGATGTACCAGATGGATTAACTGTTGCTCAGATTCGTGACCGCGCGGCCGCATCAGAAGTTTCCATTGTCAATCAAGAGCGTGAAGAGGAAATCAAGGCTTACATTGACCAAGTGAAACGTGATGGTGATACGATTGGTGGAGTCGTTGAAACAATCGTTGGCGGTGTTCCAGCTGGTTTGGGTTCCTATGTACAATGGGACCGGAAACTAGATGCAAAACTAGCACAGGCTGTTGTGTCAATTAATGCCTTTAAAGGTGCCGAATTTGGTCTTGGTTTTAAAACTGGCTATCTCCAAGGTAGTCAAGTAATGGACGAAATACTTTGGACAGAAGAGGATGGCTATACTCGACGGACAAACCATTTGGGTGGTTTTGAAGGTGGTATGACAAACGGTCAACCATTAATTATCAGAGGGGTGATGAAACCAATTCCAACCCTTTACAAACCGCTTATGTCAGTCGATATTGATACTCACGAGCCTTATAAAGCTACTGTAGAGCGCTCGGATCCAACAGCTCTACCTGCTGCGGGTGTTGTGATGGAATCTGTTGTTGCAACGGTTATTGCAAATGAAATGTTGGAAAAATTCTCTTCAGATAATTTAGAGGAATTAAAAGCTGCTGTTGCTAGCCACCGTGACTATGTTAAGAATTTCTAGGTGATAAGATGACTAAGACAGTATATATTGCCGGTCTCGGTCTAATCGGTGGCTCTCTAGCACTCGGTATACGAAAACACCATCCAGATTACACCATACTTGGTTATAATCGAGGAGAAAAATCTCGTCATATAGCTTTACAAAGAAATATGGTAGATGAGGCGACTGATGATTTCTTACTATTTGCGGGTCGTGCAGATGTTATCATTTTATGCGTTCCAATTCAGCAAACCATTGAGTTTATCAAACAGTTAGGACAAATCGATTTAAAACCAAACGTATTGGTGACAGATGCTGGTTCCACAAAAACAGAGATTATTCAAGCTGCGGAGGCTTATCTCTCAGAAAAAAGAATAAACTTTATCGGAAGTCATCCAATGGCTGGTAGTCATAAATCTGGTGCGGAAGCTGGAGATGTTTTATTATTTGAAAATGCATATTACATTATGACACCTTGTTCATTGACCCAGGCAGATGCAGTTCCTAGACTAACTGACCTCCTTTCGGGAACTGGTGCGCGATTCGTACAGATTGATGCCCGGGAACATGATCTTGTAACGAGTCAAATATCGCATTTTCCCCATGTGCTAGCTTCAACCCTGATGAATCAGGCGGGTGATTATGCCTTAGAACACCCCTTTACAAATAACTTTGCAGCAGGTGGATTTCGAGATATGACTCGAATTGCAGAGAGTGAACCAGGTATGTGGACGAGTATCTTGATGACAAATGCAGAGCCAATTATTGAACGTATAGAAGATTTTAAAGATCGCCTAACTTATATTAGTCAACTTTTAATAGAAAAACGACAGGATGATATTTGGGACTTTTTTGCTAGAGGTAGTCAGACACGTAAAGAGATGGAAATCCATAAGCGTGGTGGTGTTGATTCATTTTTCGATATATTTATCAATGTGCCTGACGAAGAGGACTCTGTTCTAAAAGTTTTAGAGGTCCTGAGAGGAATCTCTATCGTAAATATTCGTATTAACGAAGAGAACCGTGAAGACACATATGGTATTTTACAGATCACATTTAAAAATAAGGAACATTTAGATGAAGCTGCAAAACGTTTAACTGCGCAGACTTCTTATCAAATATACTTAAATTAGGAGGTTGTTTATGACCACAAATATCTATGATATTGCCAATCAATTGGAGCGCGCTATTCGCAATCTACCGGAATATAAGGCAGTAGAAACAGTGAAAGTTTCTGTTGAAGCGAATGCAGAAGCTAAAAGTACCCTAGATGACTATATTTCTTTCCAAAAAGGTATTCAGGAAAAATTGCAAGCAGGTGAAATTCCAACTGAAGCTGACCAAAAGAAAATGGTTGATTTCAATAAAAAGGTTCAAGCCAATCCATTGTTGACAGAGTATTTTACGAAGCAACAACAATTAGGAACCTATGTGGCAGATTTGGAACGGATTATCTTTAAACCATTAAATGAATTGCTTCAATAAACGGCTCAAGTAGTCGTTTATTTTTAGAATTTCATCAATTGTATGAATTTTATTGAAAAATCTGAAAATTTACGCAATTATCTATTGACAAATGATTTTAAAACAGTTATCATAGTTACAAATCAAAAAATGAAAGGAAAACAGATATGCCACGTATGTGTCGAAAACAAACAGTTACTCGTACATATTTCTACAGCTATTTTAGATAGTGTTTGTAGACATGGAAGACATGGATGCAAACACGGGAACGTAAAGTTTGTATCTATGTGGCTGTAGTCATTTTGACATGTGCCTCATAGATGAATACATCTAAATGGCGCGAGTTGTTCAGTCTGTTTTTACTATACAGTTGAAGCATTGGGGTCGTTTAGAATGTCATCTTCTAGACGGTCCCTTTCTTTTTGGCTTAACTACTTATACATTTAAAGGAGATTGAAGTGTTTAGATTTAAAAAAATTATTTTTAGCTCGGTTGTTGCACTATCAGCGCTAACATTGGCAGCATGTAGTTCTAATAGTGAAGATTCTGGATCAGTTCGGGTTGGTATTATCCAATATGCAGAACATGAGGCATTAACGTCAGCTCGTGAAGGATTTATAGAAGCATTGGAAGATGCGGGATACAAGGAAGGCGAGAATCTGACAATTGATTTACAAAATTCCCAAGGAGATCAAGCCAATTTACAAACAATGGTAGGACAGCTTGCAGGGAAAAATGATTTGAACTTTGCAATTGCAACACCTGCTGCCCAAGCATTGTTAAATGCGGATGGTGAGACACCAAGTGTGTTTACAGCTGTAACGGATCCAGTTGAAGCAGGACTGGTTGAAAGTTTGGATGCACCCGGCGGTTCTATGACAGGATCTACTGATGCAACAGATGTAGAAGGGCAGATTGACATGTTACTTAAAGTGGTTCCTTCAGCTAAAACGGTTGGTATCTTCTACAATTCAAGTGAAGTTAATTCTGAGGTGCAAGCTGACCAAGCTAAACAAGCCCTTGAAGCGAAAGGAGTCAAAGTAGAGGTAGCAACTGTTACTTCAACAAATGACGTTCAACAAACAATGACCTCTCTGGCTGCTAAGGTCGATGCTATCTATCTCCCGACAGATAATACAGTTGCTTCAACTGCTTCAACGATTGGTGAAATTTTACAAGAAGCAAAGGTTCCAGCAATGGGAAGTGATGCCGCAGTTATTGATGCTACTCTATTTACTTATGGAGTTGACTATCATGCAATTGGTGTACAGGCTGGCGAACTAGCTGTGAAAATCTTGAAAGGTGATAAGCCAGCTGACTTGCCAGTTGAAAAACCAAATACAGCTGCTGTTACTGTGAATGAAGAAATGGCGACAGCTCTCGGTTTTGATGCTGAAACCATTAAAGCATTGGAAAAATACAAGTTGGAAAGATAGGAGTATCATATGATGAAAACTAAATTCATGAAAAAAATAGCTGCGATTTCCCTGGTTAGTGTAGGAATTTTGACGCTTGTAGCTTGCTCTTCCGCAAGTTCAGACAAATCTTCTTCTGAAACAGTTAAAGTTGGGATTCTACAATATATGGAACATGAATCCTTGACTGCAGCGCGTGAAGGGTTTGTCGCAGAGTTAGAGGCGAACGGCTACAAAGAAGGAGAAAAATTAGTCTTAGATTATCAGAATGCACAAGGTGATCAAGCAAACCTACAAACTATATCAGAACAATTAATCGATGGAAATGATATTGTGTTAGCTATTGCAACACCTGCTGCACAAAGTTTGGCAACCGTATCAACTGAAACTCCCATCCTATTCACTGCCGTTACGGATCCATTATCAGCGGATTTGGTAGAATCTATTGAAAAACCAGGGGGACTCTTGACAGGAACTTCCGACCAAGCTCCAATTGATAAACAAGTTGAATTGCTAGGACAGGCAGTTCCAGATGCGAAAACAGTTGGTATCCTATATACCACTAGCGAGCGGAACTCTGAGGTTCAAGTAGAACAAGCTAAACAATTATTTGAAAAAGCGGGCTATAAGGTGGTTGTAAAGGGAATCACTTCAACAAATGAAGTGCAAGATGCCACTACAAGCTTGATGAAGGATGTAGATGCTATTTTTGTTCCAACTGATAACACTATTGCCTCAACAATGACCATGATTGGTGAATTGTCTGTTGAGCATCAAATACCAGTTATCGGTGGTTCAACAGATATGGTGGATGAAGGTGGTTTACTAACTTATGGTACTAATTATGAGGCTCTAGGACGTCAAACCGCAAAAATGGCAATCAAAATTATTGAAGGTGCGGATGTTTCTGAAACCGCAGTGGAATACCCTGAAACAGTTAGTCTTCATGTAAATGAGGACATTGCCAAACAACTCGGAATTGATACTAGCAAACTTTCTGTATCTGAGTAAACGGTGCAAGAAGAGAGATTCTTCAATAACCTACAAAGGAGAAAATCGTGGATATTATTTTATCGAGTATTTCGCAAGGCTTGCTTTGGTCAGTCATGGCGATTGGTGTTTACTTGACTTTTCGTATTTTGGATATCGCAGATATGACAGCAGAGGGATCTTATCCCCTTGGAGCCGCTGTTTGTGCAACAGGAATTGTAAATGGTCTAAACCCTTTCCTTGCAACTTTTCTTGCAATGATAACTGGTATGGGAGCTGGATTAATTTCTGGCTTACTCCACACAAAGTTAAAAATTCCTGCTCTCTTGACAGGTATTGTCACCTTGACAGGTCTTTATTCGATTAACTTGAAAATATTAGGTAAGGCCAATGTGGCTTTGCTTAAGCAGGAGACCTTGGTCACTCAATTGCAGGATTTTGGTTTGACTAAAACGAATGCTGTACTGGTGATTGGTATCATCTTTGTTTTAGCAGTTGTCGGAGTGTTAACGCTTTTACTCAATACACAAATTGGTTTGGCTATTCGTTCAACAGGGGATAATATTCCAATGAGTGAAGCAAATGGCATTAACGTAGACAGAATGAAAATCTATGGCTATATGATGTCAAATGGGTTAATTGCTCTCTGTGGTGCCTTGTTGACCCAAAATAATGGTTATGCAGATCTTAACTCTGGTACGGGTACTATCGTTATCGGTTTGGCATCTGTCATTATTGCTGAAGTCATATTACGGAATCTCCGTTTGGGTTGGAGATTGCTGTCAGTTGTACTGGGTGCAGTCGTATACCGCTTGATTATTCTTGCGATTTTGGAAATACCTGGGATGGATGCGGACCTTGTTAAACTCTTCTCTGCAATTCTATTGGCAACTGTACTTTATGTACCTGAATTACAGAAGAAACTCAATATTCGTCGTCCCAAATTAAATGGACATGCTTAGGAGGAAATAATGACAACAATTTTATCAATAGAAAATATTCATAAAACCTTCGAAGCAGGGACTGTCAATGAAAATCATGTTCTTCGTGGGTTAAGCTTAGATGTGAAAGAAGGAGACTTTATCTCTATTATCGGTGGTAATGGTGCTGGTAAGTCAACATTTATGAACTCACTTGCTGGAGCACTAACGGTTGATTCGGGTGATATTTTACTTGAAGGGAAATCCATCAAGCATGTCTCAGCTGCAAAACGTTCTAAGGACATTAGCCGTGTTTTCCAAGATCCGAAGATGGGAACTGCTTCTCGCCTAACTATTGAAGAAAACATGGCCATTGCTTATCGTCGTGGATTATCACGTGGTCTCGGTTGGGGTGTAAAAGATAGTGAACGTGCTATTTTTAAGGAAGCATTGAAAGAGCTTGGTCTCGGATTGGAAAACCGTATGAAAGTTGATACTCAATTTCTTTCAGGTGGCCAACGTCAAGCTTTGACTTTGATGATGGCTTCACTTGTTAAGCCCAAGGTACTCTTGCTAGATGAACATACTGCTGCCCTAGATCCAAAAACCAGTGATATGGTAATGGAATTGACGAAGAAAATCGTTGAAGGACACCAATTAACGGCGTTGATGATTACGCACAATATGGAAAACGCTATTGTATATGGCAATCGATTAGTGATGTTGCATCGTGGTCAAATCGTTGTTGATGTTGAGGGTGAAGAGAAGAAGAACTTAACTGTTCAAGACTTGATGAATCTTTTCTACCAGAATAGTGGCGAAAAATTGACTGATGATGATATGATATTGTAAAAAAAAGGCTACTGAGTTTATTGCTTCAACTCAGTAGCCTTTTGTTATATGTTCTATTGCAAGAACTCTCTCATTTCTTCTAATGGAATGTGATGGATTGCAGCCTGTCCAAGCTGTGGCACGATAACAAGCTTAATAGTTTTTCCTCTTGCTTTCTTATCGTGAGTTAAGGCTGTATATAATTCCTCGCTATTCCATGGTTGATGTGCAGTTGGCAAACCAAACTTCTCACACATAGCGATAATTTTTTCAGTTATACCTGCTGGCATCAATCCTTTTTTCTCAGAAGCACGTGAGATTTGAACCATTCCGATAGCGACAGCTTCACCGTGCATGACTTGACCATAGCCAGCGGTAGCTTCAATCGCATGACCGATTGTGTGTCCAAAGTTTAGATATAAGCGGACTCCATTGTCCAACTCATCTTCGACTACAACCTTGCGTTTAACTTCGCAGGAGTGGTAGATGATATAGTCGGCATTCTCCAAAATACTTTCTACAGATCCATCTAATCGGTCAAGTGTATCCCAGAGTTCCACATCATCGATCAAGCCATATTTAACGACTTCGCCCATTCCTTCAATCAATTCACGTTTGCCAAGTGTTTTTAGGGTATTAGGGTCAATGAGGACGCCATCAGGTTGGTAGAAGCTACCGACCATATTCTTAGCGAATGGTGTATTCACGCCAGTTTTCCCACCAATTGAAGAATCAACTTGGGCAGTTAGACTCGTTGGAACCTGGAGAAAATGAATACCCCGCATATAAGTTGAAGCAACGTAGCCAGCTAAATCTCCAACCACACCACCACCAAGAGCTAAAATTCCATCACTCCGTGTCATCCCGTTTTTTACGAGAAATTCGTAGGCTTGATAAACAGTTTCAAGATTTTTTGATGCTTCACCTTCTGGAAATTCAAATACAATAGTGTCAAAACCAGCTTGTTCTAAACTAGCTTGAACCGTTTGAGTATACAGTCTACCAACCAGGTCATCTGTAATGATGGCAATTTTTTGAGGGTTCCAGAGTCCTTTGACCCAGGAACCAACCTGTGACAAGCTACCTCTTTCAATGAGGATGTCATATGGATTGTGGGGAAGGTTAACAGTTAGTTTCATACCCGTTCCTCTCTATTTGATATCGTATTTCTGTACTAATAGTTGCCAAATCAAATCTGTCGGCATTTCTTTTCCCGTCCAGAGTTCAAAGGCTTCCGCTGCTTGAAAGAGTAGCATACCCAGACCGTTGATGGTGGGATTTCCTTGTGAATTTGCCATTTTCAATAAAGGTGTTTCAAATGGTTGATATATCACATCCGCGACCAATAGTTCCTCTGGAAAACGAATGGTAGCTGGGAGTGGTAGGGAAGTGCCATCCATTCCCACACTGGTTCCATTGATGAGTAAGTCTGAATTGTTTATGTGTTCTGCGAGTAAGTGGCTATCATTGTTGGGGAGTACTTGTAGGGAAACTCCCGTAGATTGTGCAATAGTTTGGACTGTTACAACAGTCCTTTCCACACTTTGTGGGCGACAAAAAATGGTGATTTCCTTTGCGCCATCTATTGCAGCTTGGGCGATAATGGCAGTTGAAGCACCACCTCCACCTAAGATTGTCAGCCGTTTGTTTCTTACATGGAATGCTCTAAGAGTTTCCAAACTTTTAAAAAATCCGATGCCGTCTGTATTGTGACCAATAAGCAGGCCGTCTTGATGAAGAACAGTATTAACGGCACCAATCAAGCGAGCAGACTCTGTTAAATCATCTAGGTAGGGTATTACAGCCTGTTTATAAGGCATGGAAAGATTAATTCCAAACATGTTATATCGTTTGATATTTTCAAGTGTGACTGCTAGATCATCTTCTGCAATTTCCCATGCTAGGTAGACTCCATTTACACCCGTTTCCTCAAAAGCAAGATTGTGGATGAAGGGTGAAATGGAATGTTTTATTGGCTTTGCAACTACAGCTGCTAGGCGAGTATATCCATCAATATTCACAAAATGTCTCCAATTCTAATCAATCATGCTTTGCAATTATAAAATAATTATAGTGTCTGATGAATTTCACGGATGAGTGCTTCGGTTTTTTCCCATCCCAAGCAAGGATCAGTGATGGACTTGCCATAGACTTCGGGGCTATCTTGACGGCCGTCTTCTAAGTAGGATTCGATCATGAAACCACGGACGTATTTACGAATGGATTCGTTCCAATCACGATTAATAAGCGTTTGGCGAACGATGCGAATTTGCTCCAAGTAATTTTTACCAGAATTATCATGGTTAGTATCGATGACAATGAATGGATTTTCAAGACCAAATTGCTCATATTGCTTGATGGTTTTCAAAAGAATGTCATAGTAGTAGTTCGGTTCATAACCACCTTTTTCAGTATTGGCACCGCGAAGAATAGCGTGGGCAAGTGGATTACCGTCCGTATAAACTTCTGCATCTCGGTAGATAAAATTTTGTTTATTTTGTGTAGCATAGATACCATTGAACATGACAGTCAAATTACCTGAAGTCGGGTTTTTCATGCCTGTAGGCATATCGATTCCAGAAGCAACGAAACGGTGTTCTTGGTCTTCGACGGAGCGAGCTCCGATGGCATGATAAGATACCAAATCTTCTACCAAAGGATAATTTGCGGAATAGAGCATTTCGTCCGCCGTTGTCAAACCTGTCTCAGTAATAACACGGTAATGCAGATGACGTACAGCAGCAATACCATTAATTAAATCAGGTAGCTTAGAGGTATCTGGTTGATGCATCAAACCCTTGTATCCCTCACCATTTGTACGCGGTTTTGCAGTATAGACTCGCATAACGATAAAGATTTTATCTTTAACCTCTTCCTGGAGTTTTGACAAACGGTGTGCATAATCTAAAACAGCATCTTCATTATCAGAAGAGCAAGGTCCGATGACGAGGAGAAAACGTTGATCTTCACCCCTAATCACTCGTTTTAGTTCTTCATCACGCTGGTTTTTTGCTACTAAAAATTCGCCTTCAAGTTTTGAAAGTTCTTTAATTTGTTCTACATCAATACTAGTACTTTTTCTATGTATTCCCATCATTATTTCCTATCTGTTATATATTTCTTGGATTAATTCTTGTGTTTTTTCCCATCCTAAACATGGATCAGTGATTGATTTGCCATAAATGTCTGGATTGTCCTGACGACCGTCCTCAATATAGGATTCAATCATAAATCCACGTACATAGTTGCGGATGGACTCGTTCCAGTCTCGGTTGATCAAGGTTTGGCGTACGATTCGTATTTGTTCTAAATAGTTTTTACCAGAGTTATCATGGTTTGTATCAATCAAAATAAATGGATTTTTTAAGCCGAATTGTTGATAAATCTCAATCGTTTCCAAAAGGTTATCATAGTAGTAGTTCGGCAGGTATTTTCCATTTTCGTTCACTGCCCCGCGGAGAATAACATGGGCAAGTGGGTTACCAGAAGTTTCAACTTCCGTATTATTGAAAAGGAAGGACTGCTTTTTCTGAGCTGCAAAGATTCCATTAAACATAACTTTTAGGTTTCCAGATGTTGGATTTTTCAAGCCTGTTGGAACATCAATACCAGAAGCAACAAAGCGGTGTTGCTGGTTTTCAACAGAGCGAGCACCAATCGCAATATAGGAAACTAGATCATCTACAAGCGGGAGATTTTCAGGATACAGCATTTCGTCAGCAGTCGTTAAACCAGTTTCCGTAATCACACGATAGTGCAGGTTACGAACGGCTTTAATTCCATTAATAAGACTAGGGGCGGCATCTGTATCAGGCTGATGCATGAGTCCCTTGTAGCCATCCCCATTAGTACGTGGTTTGGCAGTATATACACGCATGACCATGAAGATTTTATCCTTGACTTCCTCTTGGAGTTTAGCCAAGCGATGCGCATAATCAAGAACAGCTTCCTCATTATCAGATGAACATGGACCGATGACCAATAATAGACGATCGTCTTCACCTTTGAGAATTGCTTCTAGCTCACGGTCTCGTGCTTGTTTTTTTGCAAGTGTTTCAGGTGCTAATTTAGAATGTTCTCGAACCTGTTCGATATTAATTTTTTCGCTGATTGGTGTAAACAATAGTTCTTCCTCTTTCATTAGTAGATTTCCTAATTATATCATTATTCTGACGATTTTTAAATATAGATTAGTGAATCTGCGGTAAATTTACAGCAAATTCAGAATATTTCCTTTCTAGATTATGAAAATCTGAGATACTGACCGATTTTGAATTGATTTCGAAATGAAGGTTTAAACATGTAGTTTGGTAAACGATGTCTAAAACCGATAAGAATAGACTTGATCGGCTTCTATTAATACATTTTAACGTTTGTTTTAAATCACGAAAAATCCTATTTTTCCTACGAATTGTCAAAAAAATCAGAAAATATTCTGTAAATATGGTAAAATGGAAATGAAACTATTTTGAGGTAAGGATATGAGATTAAGAAGCAATGTAGGGCAATTAAAGGGGACCATTCGTGTTCCAGGTGATAAATCAATTAGTCACCGTTCGATTATTTTTGGTAGCTTGGCTAAGGGTGTCACAATAGTTCACGATATTCTTCGAGGAGAAGACGTCCTATCGACTATGCAAGTTTTCCGTGATCTTGGAGTTGAAATTGAAGATAAAGGGGACACTGTGGAGATTCATGGTGTTGGTTTTGATGGCTTTCAGGCTCCCAAAAATGATTTGGACATGGGAAATTCGGGAACATCGATTCGCTTGATATCAGGTGTTTTAGCTGGTCAGGACTTCGAGGCAACCATGTTTGGTGATGATTCTCTGTCCAAACGTCCAATGGATCGTGTAACTGTTCCACTCAGTCAAATGGGTGTGGAGATTTCAGGACAAACTGACCGTGATTTGCCACCTTTAACAATAAAAGGTAGTAAGCATTTAAAACCGATTCATTACAAACTTCCTGTAGCTTCAGCTCAAGTTAAGTCAGCTCTGCTATTTGCTGCCTTACAGGCAGATGGGGAATCCGTCATCGTTGAGAAGGAGCTGACACGAAATCATACGGAAGATATGATTGTTCAATTTGGTGGGCAATTGGATGTTCATGGAAAAGAAATTCGCATTCAAGGTGGTCAGGAGTTTACACCGCAAGAAATCACAGTTCCAGGTGACATTTCAAGTGCAGCATTCTGGTTGGTTGCTGGGTTGGTTGTTCCAGGATCAAAGATTACACTAGAAAATGTTGGTATTAACGAGACGCGTACAGGAATTTTAGATGTAATTAAGGCCATGGGCGGGAAAATGACCTTGTCGAATGTTGATGAACTCGCTAAATCTGCCACCATTACAGTTGAATATTCAGACCTACATGCCACAGAAATTGGTGGGGAATTAATTCCACGTTTAATTGATGAATTGCCTATTATCGCCTTATTAGCAACTCAAGTAAATGGTACAACTGTGATTCGGGATGCTGAGGAACTCAAGGTTAAAGAAACAGATCGAATTCAAGTTGTTGCGGATGCTTTAAATAGCATGGGCGCGAATATTGAGCCGACTGAGGATGGTATGATTATTCATGGACCAACATCTTTACATGGTGCTACTGTCAATACCTTTGGTGATCATCGTATTGGTATGATGACAGCTATCGCTGCATTGTTGGCTAAAAATGGAGAAGTTGAGTTAGAGAGAGCGGAAGCGATCAATACAAGCTACCCTGCTTTCTTTGAACACTTAAATAGTTTGATTGATTAGGAGTAAATATGCCAATCGTATTGCTAGGATTTATGGGGGTTGGGAAAACTACAACTGCCAGTTTGTTAGAACTCCCAGTCTATGATATGGACCAGATCATAGAGGAACGGATTGGTATGTCAATCGCTGATTATTTTAGTCTGAAGGGAGAAACGGCTTTTCGACAGATTGAGACCGAGGTGCTAAAAGAATTATTAACATTACCAGCAGATTGCATTGTTTCAACAGGTGGTGGTGTTGTAAAATCTGAAGTAAACAGGAAGTTATTGCTGGAAAATAAGGATAATAATGTACTTCTTACAGCCTCCTTTGAGGTTGCTTATCAGAGAATTAGCATGGATGATCAATCTCTAAGGCCACTCTTTTTGCAACATAGCAAAGATGAATTTAAAGCCATTTATCAAGAACGGATGTCACTTTATCAAGGATTGGCAACAACAGTTATTGATACAGATCATGTATGTCCAGAACAAGTAGCAAGGAAAATTCTATGCAAGTAGCCTATTTGGGACCTCGTGGTTCCTTCACCCATCAAGTTGCCCAGGAGGCATTTCCTACTGCTGATTTGAAGGCCTTCGGAACGATTACAGAAGTGATTAAAGCTTATGAAAATGGAAAAGTTACCTATTCCGTCATTCCAGTAGAAAACTCGATTGAAGGAAGTGTCCATGAGACCATAGACTATCTTTTTCATCAGGCAGAAATACATGCAGTTGCAGAAATCGTTCAACCAATTGCTCAGCAGTTATTGGCAACCGATGCACATAAATCAATTGAAGTGATTTATTCCCATCCTCAAGCTATTGCTCAGGGGAAAAAATACATTCAAGAGCATTTCCCTCAGGCTCGGATTGAAGTTACGGCAAGTACTGCTTACGCGGCTCGATTTGTCGCTGAACATGCGGACCAACCATTCGCTGCCATTGCTCCTCATGCTGCTGCAGATGAGTATGGTTTGGTGGTGATTGGACAAGATATCCAGGAAATTAGTGAAAACTTTACCCGCTTTTGGATCTTGGGAACAGTAGCTCCAGATATACAGTTGAGAAAGGTGGCACAAAAAGTTAGCTTAGCACTGACCTTGCCAGATAATTTACCGGGTGCCCTCTATAAAGCAATGTCTGTTTTTTCATGGCGCGGGATTAACCTAACAAAAATAGAAAGTCGTCCTTTAAAAACAGCACTGGGAGAGTATTTTTTCATATTAGATATTGATCATCAATCCGATGAATTGCTAGCTTATTCACAAGATGAATTGACTAGTTTAGGAATATCATGTAAAATACTAGGGAATTACCTGGTTTATATGACCAGCTAGGATGAAATGAGACAAATGAATAATAATGATAGTATCCTAACCCATCATGAACAATTGAGGTTAGATTATTTACAAAAAAATATCCACTATTTAAACGAAAAAGAGAGTCGTGAATTAGAGTATTTACTGTATAAAAAAGAGCTTAGAGATCGTCATGCAGCTCCTCAACAACCGAAGACACGTCATGTAGGATCTGCTTATGAGGATGATTTTGAGAGTGATTACTTTGATGATGATATTGAACAGGAATCTATCCTACCTCAGTATCCTGAACGTAGATCAAGAAGCAGAAAGCAGCCCCAAAAGCGGATACAACCAGAAAAAACAGCACCTAAAATCAAGTTGAAAAAACAGAAAAAACCTAGAAAACGCGGTCGGTTGAAACGATTTTTCTTTTATTTGATTCTTGCTTTGTTGATTGTCATTGGAGCGATGGGCTATAATTTTTTCAAAGGTGTGAACAGCGTTAGCGAGAAACCAGTTGCCGAAGTATTTAATGGTGTAAAGACAGCTGATGGAACAAACATCCTGATTTTGGGGACTGATGGGCGCCTTGGTGAAAATTCTGGTGAAACCCGTACCGATACCATAATGGTCTTGAACGTCAATAATAAGGACAATAAGGTTAAACTCGTCAGTTTCATGCGTGATACCTTGGTGGATATTGATGGTTACGAATACAAATTAAATAACGCCTATACCCTAGGTGAGCAAGATAATCAACAGGGTGCTGAACAAGTACGTAAGACCTTAAAGGATAATTTTGACATTGATATTCAATATTATGCAATGGTTGATTTTGCAACATTTGCTACCACAATTGATACACTTTTCCCTGAGGGAGTTACAATAGACGCGCAGTTCTCTACAATTGATGGAGAAGAAGTCAGTTCTGTTGAAGTTCCTAATGACTTAGGACTTGAGGAGAATGCACCTGCCTACCAGACTATTCAAGTAGGCGTGCAACAGATGGACGGAAAAACACTTTTAAACTATGCCCGTTATCGTTACGATGATGAGGGGGACTTTGGTCGAACTAGACGTCAGCAGCAGGTGTTGTCAGCAGTCATGTCACAGGCAAAAAATCCAATGAAACTATTTTCTGGTTCTGAGGCAATAGGGAAAGTTGTCGCAATGACGCCTACAACAGTTCCACAAAGTTTTATGTGGTTACAAGGTCCTGGCATTGTTTTAGATGCCGCAAATGGTATTGAACGAATGACCATCCCTGAAAATGGAGATTGGATTGATGATTATGATATGTTTGGTGGTATGGCTTTACGAATTGATTTTGATAATTATCAACAACGCTTAGCAGAATTGGGCTTGCGTTAGGAAATATGGTATACTAGAAGTGACTTCGGTCACTTTTTTAGTGCCCAAAATAGAAAGTAGAACTATGTTTAAGAAAAATGATATTGTTGAAGTAGAAATAATTGACCTGACCCATGAGGGACAAGGTGTCGCAAAATTAGACGGATTTGTCTTTTTTGTAGACAATGCTCTACCGGGTGAAAATATTCGGATGAAAATTTTAAAACTGAAGAAAAATATTGGGTTTGGTAAGGTGGAAGAATGGCTGAGCTTTTCACCAAATCGCAATCAGAGCCTTGATTTGACCTATTTAAGAACAGGTATTGCTGATTTGGGTCATTTGAATTATGCTGCTCAACTTGAATTTAAGAGAAAGCAAGTTGAAACTAGTTTGAGAAAGATTGCAGGTATCTCAAATATTGAGGTGAACGATACAATCGGGATGAATCATCCTGTGGCTTACCGTAACAAGGCAGCTGTGCCTGTTCGTCGTGTCAACGGCCAATTAGAAACAGGTTTTTTCCGAAAAAATTCTCATGATTTAGTGCCAATTGAAGATTTTTATATTCAGCACAAGGAAATTGATGCCTTGATTTTGGCTACTCGTAATCTTATGCGTCAACTGGATTTAAAGCCTTACGATGAAATAGAACAAACTGGTCTGGTCAGAAACATTGTCGTTCGTCGTGGCCATTATTCAGGGCAACTCATGTTGATCATCGTGACAACCAGGCCAAAGATTTTTCGTATTGAAACCTTAATCGAACGCTTGACCAGTCAGTTCCCGAATCTTGTCTCTGTAATTCAGAATATCAACGATCAGAACACCAATGCGATATTCGGTCAAGATTTCCGCCTCTTGTACGGTAGTGAAACAATAGTTGATACGATGTTGGGCAATGAATTTGAAATTTCAGCCCCTTCTTTCTATCAAGTCAATACTGAAATGGCTGAAAAACTATATCAAACGGCTATTGACTTTGCTGAACTATCGGCAGATGATGTTGTAATTGATGCCTATTCTGGTATCGGGACGATCGGTCTATCTTTTGCAAGACAAGTCAAGCATGTTTATGGAGTGGAAATGGTTGAAAGGGCTGTCCTTGATAGCCAGAAAAACGCCGCTAGAAATGGTATTGAGAATGTTACCTACGTCTGTGATAGCGCTGAATCGGCTATGAAAAAATGGGTGATGGCTGGCATTAAACCGACTGTTATCTTTGTTGATCCGCCAAGAAAAGGTTTGTCCGATAGTTTTATCCGTGCCAGTGCATCTGTTGAGCCTGAAAAAATTGTCTACATTTCCTGTAATGTAGCCACGATGGCGCGTGATGTAAAGCTCTATGAAGAGTTAGGGTATCGATTAACCAAAGTACAGCCGACAGATTTATTTCCAAATACGCATCACGTCGAGTGTGTTGCTCTGCTCGTAGAAGCCTAGAAACCTTTGAACGAAAGGGATACTGAAAAGCCTTGAAACCAAGGCTTTTTGTCGTATTGGGGTAAGTATCAGAGTGAGGAATTTTTTGGAGTGAGTAGAAGTGATAGCTAGAAATTATCAAAAACTATTTCCATTTACCCTGTGGGTACGTATTTGTTTCCATTGACAAGGAGTTTGTGGGAATAGAAAACGTACCCACCTTGTTTGAATCAAGTGAAGTGTAGTTGAAGGAAATCTGTTGAAAGCAATACTTCATTTTACCGAATAAGTAATAATTTAGGCAACTTCAAATCGATTTTAAAAAAACTATTTTAAAGGTCAAGAGTAGACAAAATTTGTCCACTCTTTTTTGTAAACTCATATCATCAATAAACTATTAGAGGTGGTCAAAAATGATGAAATTCGAAGCTGAAAAGTTGAAGGAATTAAAATGTAGTGGCTTGGAGACAGGCTTTTATGACTTTGATAAGTTAACAACTGGTTTGCATGAGGGGCAGCTAATCATCTTGGCAGCTCGTCCTGCAATTGGGAAAACAGCTTTTGCTCTAAATATAGCTCAAAATGTGGCTCGAAGTTCGAAAAAAGCTGTAGTATTCTTTTCTCTTGAGACGCAGGAGAAAATCCTCGTAAAACGACTCCTAGCTAATCAGGAGGAACACACACAGCAACATACCATTACACGGAAAAAAACGGTTGAGGACTTGAAGAGGCTTTCCATTGTTCATAGTCAGCTGACAGATTTTCCTATTTTTATTGATGACTCAGTCGGATTAAGGGTTACAGATATTAGGGATAAGGTAGGGCGTTTAGCCAATAAGCCGAACGGGCTAGGGTTAATTATCATTGACTATCTCCAGCTAATCCAAGGATCACGGTTGGAAAATCGTCAGCAGGAAGTATCTGAAATCGTACATCAGTTGAAAATCCTTGCTAAGGAATTGAAAGTGCCAGTTATCGCTCTGTCTCAGGTCTGTCGTAGCGTTCAGCAACGGGAGGACAAGAGGCCGATTTCGAGTGATTTGCGGGAGTTAGAGGCCAGTATGGAGCAGGATGCTGATATTATCGCTTTTCTCTATCGTGATGACTACTACCAAGAGAAAACAGTCTGTCAGGCGGAATGTAATCTGACGGAGCTAATTATTAGAAAGAATCAGAACGGGAGACTTGGGACGGTAAAGCTTTATTTTTACAAGGATTTGAATCGTTTTTTGTAAAAATATTAACCTTGAAAAAGTCGGGAAATCATTGAATAGGGACTACTTGAGGTGTTATAATGTTTCTAAGGAATTGAGGTAAATATGAACGATCAAGAACGCTTACTAACGATTTTTCTACGTTTGCAATCAGGTGCTCATCTTTCTAAGTTACAGTTAGCACATGAGTTTGGAGTTAGTGAAAAAACAATACAGAGAGATTTTTCTCTATTAGGTCATTACTTGGAATCTCAGCCTATAGTTGCAGCGGAACTTGCCTATGATGCGAAATACCATACACGTTATCTAAAAGGCAAATCATTATTTAATAAAAAGGATATTTTGGTAATATCAAAGATTTTATTAGAAAACCGTTCTTTGAACAAAGACGAAAATAAGTCTCTGATCGATAGTTTGTTAGCTTTAATCTCTAAAGAGGAACAAAAAGAGGTTTATCAAATTATTGCGAGTGAACTACTAAATTATGCGCCATTGTCTGATACTCAAAATCGAATTGATAAAATCTGGGAATGGTCGGAAATAATACGAAAAGAGCTAGTTCTAGAGATTCGGTATCAATCGCCTTACAATAGTGAAAAGCAGCATACCATTCTTCCTGTATCCCTATACTATGATGTACATTACTTTTATGTTGTGGCATATAATTTGACTTTTGAGTCATATATGACCTTAAAATTGGATAGAATTATAGATTGGAAAGTATCAAAAGAAAAGAAACCGCAGATTTCTTATGGGAAAAAGTTTCGTGATGGAGAAGTACGGAATAAACGTGTCGATTCATTTATGGGACGAGAGTTGACGATTAGAGTTCAATTTGCCTATGACCCTACCATTGTAACGGATCAATTTCCAACTGCTAGGATTATTGAACGTACACCAGACGGAGCTATGTTTGAATTTATCAGTCAAGACACACCAGGATTGAAACGATGGTTGTTGAGTCAAGCAGATGCTTTGACAGTGCTTTCACCTGCAATTTTAGTGGACGACATGAAGAATTTTCTCAAAAAAATGCAACAGAATTATGATAAATAGAATAGGTGGACAAATATTGTCTATGGAATCTTTTATAATAAACTTATCAAGAAAGAAGAGGTATAAAAGATGAAACTACTTAACAAGAATCAGACGTTTGAGAATTTTTCGGTCAATGATAGAAATACTTGGGCTTTAGCAGCATTAAAAGCTGTTGTCGCGGACAAAAAACGCTACAATCCAGTCTATATTTACGGCGAAGAGGGAGTTGGGAAATCTCATTTGCTAAATGCTACAAACAATGCCCTACTATCTGAACAAAATAAGGTAATCTTGTTATCAGCAGAAAGTTTAACCTATCATTTAGTAGAAAATCTTATAAATTCCGAATTTGACTATATCTTAATTGATGATTTGAATCTATTGCCTAAAGATGACATTCTTGAAGAGCAACTCGCAATGCTAATTGAAGAAAACAAAAAACAATTGGTTATTACATCAACTATTTTCCCAAATAGCCTGGAAGTTTCTAGCAAATTACAGAAACGGTTACAATGGGGACTAACAACGAGTATGGTTTCAGAAACTCAATGAAATGTTAAATAGATTTTACTCAAATAGAAAGGAGATGATTAGCATGCAAGAATGGATCGTTGTTGATCAATTTGGCAATATGATTGCTCAAGGCTTCTACGACAAACAATCAGCTGAATTTTATGCAAAAAATATTCCAAATGCTAGTGTAGTGAAGAAGTAGGTGAAAATGGTTCAGGAAGTACAAAAAAATGATTTCCAATTAGGTGACTATGTGGTATTTGACATCGCGACATCAGGTCTATCTCCAAAAGATTCATCTTTGCTTGGAATCTTTGCTATCAAAATTGAAAAAGGAGAGATAGTTGAACGGTTTAGAAGAATTGTCAAATTGCAGGGCGAATTATCAGAGTTTATGACTGATGTGACGAAAATAACCAATGAAATGATTAAGGTGGGAGAACCTGAGGAGCAGGTGTTAAATGACTTTCAAGTATTTTGTGGTAGTTTGACTCTTGTTGCCCATAATGCTGAGTTTGAAGTAAACTTTTTGAATTATTATTTTCAAAAGCATGGTTTTCAAGCCTTGAATCAACCAGTGATTGATTCACTAGAATTAGTACGGAAGACTTACCCAGAATTAAATCGATATTCTTTGACTCAATTAGCACAATTTTTTGACTTTGATACAAATAATCAAAATCCAGAATTTGGAGTTGAAACGACACGAATGCTTCTTGAAAAACTCTGAGAGTTTTGATAAACTAAAGACGAGTTCTAATTTTGGATTGAAGATAAGTTGAAAGGATTAACAATGAACAAAAAAATCGATTCAGAAAATCAGACAATTAAGGCTTATTTTGAAAGCAAGAATGAATTTTACATTCCTAGCTATCAACGTCCATATGCTTGGCAAGTATCCCAATGTGAAAAATTAATAGAAGATATCGAACGTCATCAAGAAAATTTTGATAAAGATACCCAAGACAATTATTTCTTTGGTACTATTTTGATTGCACAAGAAACAGGTGAACAGCATGAAGTGGCTTTAATTGATGGCCAGCAGAGGACAACGACATTTATGTTGCTTTTGAAAGCCCTGCTCTTGAGAATAAAAGAAGAATTGGTTAAGATTTCACCGACTTCTCTTGAAGGTGAGCGTTTGCGTGATAAATTAATGTCCTTAAAGGGGATGATTATCAAAATGCTTTATCATCTAAATGACGACGATGAGTATCTTTATACGAAGCGAGATGAGTACCAACTTCAACCAATAGATATTAAATATGTCAATGATTCAATTTCTGAACTGCACAAGGATGACTTCGTGACGATATTGTTGGGTGAAAGTTATTCTGCCATTACTAATGCTGTTAAAGAAATTAAACCTCGACGGAAAGACAATAAGTATACAAATTTTTTCAAGAATTTCCGATATTTTTATAGAGAATTAGAAACTAAAAATAATTTACAACTCGCTGAATTTGCTGAGCATTTTGTTAGGTATTGTCAGGTCATTGCCATTACCAGTTATAATACTAATCAGGCCATTAATATCTTTAATTCGTTGAACGGTACAGGCTTGCCCTTAACACCTATCGAAGTTATTGTTTCTCAAACAACTGCTAATGCTAAAGAACCAAAGGTCTTTGAAGAAAACTGGCGGAGTATTGTTGAGAAAACTGATCATTCGCGTTTAAATTTGAACAGTTTAATAACGCACTATATCTTTGTCAAATTGGCACAATTCCAATCTGAAACTAGAAACCCAGGTATATCTGCTTTTTTCAATAAGAATAATCAGTTGTTAAGAGAAGATGTTCTATTCACAATGGAGTTAGATCAAATATTAACTATTTTTGAGTCTTATTCAGACAGTCCAGAGGGGATGATTCTTGATAAATTCAATAACAATTTAAAACCCTTTGCCACGAGTTTTCAATTTTACAAAGGTGGTGAGAATGAGTTTTTGATTTACCTAATAAAACTTGGTGCATTACTTGATTTATCAGAAAGTCCTTATAGTAGTTCTAAATTTAAAGGCTTCTTAGAGAAAATTAATCTTAAATTTAGTAAGAAGGATGTTGCTCCAGAAGAAATTATTTCAGAAATGAAGAAACACATTGCTAGTGAATTTAATAGGCAAGAAATTGAAGAGACTTTATTGGAGAGTGGTGTTCCAACATCTTTGGTCTATTTAAACGACTACCTTTATGCAAAGGAAAAAGGAGAACTTTTTAGTATCTCAAATCAAGTAGATATTGAACATATTATGTCCCAAAGCGGTCAAAATCGAGAGAATATTATGACAGATGCTGGTTTTACAGATGCTTCAGAATTTAAAGAGTATGCTGAAAAGTTGGGGAATAAGATTCTTTTAGAAGCTGATATCAATCGAGCAATTGGGGATAGTTGGTTTAGAACCAAAAAAATGTACACGATTGCAGACAAAAAGGGATATGT
The DNA here is from genome assembly GCF_049893385.1 of Streptococcus sp. VTCC 12905. Classification (NCBI taxonomy): domain Bacteria; kingdom Bacillati; phylum Bacillota; class Bacilli; order Lactobacillales; family Streptococcaceae; genus Streptococcus; species Streptococcus sp. VTCC 12905. The sequence goes on from NZ_JBMVJC010000025.1 coordinate 26,292, forward strand.
TGGAAGCCAGTATGTAATTGCTAAATCATTAACAAATTATCCAAAAGAAACTTGGGATAAAGAAGATATAGATAAAGCAACGACAAAGGCAGCTAAACGAATTACAGATTTTATCTTTTATGAAAACTAAATGTAAAAGTCGACAGTAACTGAGCGTGGATAATTTTAGTTTAGCATTTGAATTAAGATAGTTTCCAATGATACTAACTATAGGAATGCTAAAGTTTGTTTTAGGTTTTAATCCATAACTGTAACATTGGAAACATGGTTTCCATATACTTAGTATGATAAAGGAAAAAGCCTTGCAAGGCTTTTTTCTTTGAGTGAGGAGTATAAAAAACAATTAATAACTCTATTTCCATATACCTAAATTGATGTTTAAGCTTGTTAATGTTGAACGTTACTCATCAGATTATAGTATGACGGTGAACAAGAACTTTGTTACATTTAGTAAAGGAATTGTCCAATCTTTAGAATACACAGCACATGTACTTGTTGCTTTTAATAAGGATACAAAGGTAATGGGTATACAAGTTTGTCGGGCAAAAACTAGGGGAGCATTTTCTTTTTCAAAACCTGTTGGGGAGCAAAAAGGTATTGTTCAGGTAGGTCATAAAAATTTAAAAGAAACACTCTTAACAATCATGAGTGAATGGAAATCTGATAAGCGTTATAGGGTAGAGGGGATTCACATTCCTGAAGATAAAGCTTTTTTTTTGAGTTGAAGGATTTTGAGGAACTATCTGACTTTCGTAAAAACGACAATAGATAGTAAGGAACGAAGATAAAAATTATTGGTAGGAGTACAACTATTGTATTCCTGCCATTTTTATATTCTTGCAAGAGCTTCCATGTTAAAAAAAGAATACCAATGATTCCTACCTATAACCATCTTTGGTATACGAAAGACCAGTATTGTCGAGTAGTGATAGATGAGTCAGAAGCAAAAATTCCTGTCATATTATTACTCCAAAGTAAACTTTCGTCAAATCCATTAAATCTGGCATCGAATTGGAAGTATGAGACTCATTCCATAATTTTTAGATTGAACAAATCATCTTGTTGTGTTATACTATAGATTGATATAAACTAAGATGTAGGAGGAACCGAAACAATGACAGCCTCAATGCGTTTACGATAAGCTGGCAATAAAAAAAGCAGAATCTATACCCGATGATAGGCTTTTTTGTTGTGCTTATTTATACGATATTGAGCATTTATTAGTTACGGTGAGGATATTGGTTATTTAACTATACCTTTATTTAACTATGTCTTTAATATGAATGTTTCAAAATGTATGTTTGCAGACCAAAAGCCACATTGTGGATTTAGGCCTGCATTTTTTATTGCCTAGAATACTATTCAAAATAGAAATTTAAGCAAAATAATATGCAGGAGATAATATAAATGGAAAAATACAACAATTGGAAACTTAAGTTTTATACAATATGGGCAGGGCAAGCAGTATCATTAATCACTAGTGCCATCTTGCAAATGGCGATTATTTTTTACCTTACAGAAAAAACTGGATCCGCGATGGTCTTGTCTATGGCTTCACTATTAGGTTTTTTACCCTATGCGGTCTTTGGACCTGCAATTGGTGTGCTAGTGGATCGTCATGATAGGAAGAAGATAATGATTGGTGCTGATTTAATTATCGCAGCAGCTGGTTCGGTGCTTACTATTGTTGCATTCTATATGGAGCTACCTGTCTGGATGGTTATGATAGTATTGTTTATCCGTAGCATTGGAACAGCTTTTCACACCCCGGCTCTCAATGCGGTTACGCCACTTTTAGTACCAGAAGAACAGCTTACGAAATGTGCAGGCTATAGTCAGTCTTTGCAGTCTATAAGCTATATTGTTAGTCCGGCGGTTGCAGCACTCTTATACTCCGTTTGGGAACTAAATGCTATTATTGCCATCGATGTATTGGGTGCTGTGCTTGCATCTATTACGGTAGCAATTGTACGTATTCCTAAGCTGGGTGATCGCGTGCAAAGTTTGGACCCAAATTTCATAAGAGAAATGAAAGAAGGAATGGCTGTACTACGGCAAAATAAAGGATTATTTGCTTTATTACTCGTTGGAACATTATATATGTTTGTTTATATGCCAATTAATGCACTATTCCCTTTAATAAGCATAGATTACTTTAATGGAACACCTGTGCATATTTCTATTACGGAAATTTCCTTTGCATCTGGAATGTTGATAGGGGGTCTATTATTAGGGTTATTTGGGAATTACCAAAAGCGAATCTTATTAATAACGACATCCATTTTTATGATGGGGATAAGCTTAACCATTTCAGGATTACTTCCCCAAAGTGGATTTTTCATATTTGTAGTCTGCTGTGCAATAATGGGGCTTTCTGTTCCGTTTTACAGCGGTGTGCAAACAGCTCTTTATCAGGAGAAAATTATGCCTGAATATTTAGGACGTGTATTTTCTTTAACTGGAAGTATCATGTCTCTTGCTATGCCAATTGGGTTAATTCTTTCTGGATTCTTTGCTGAAAGAATCGGTGTAAATCATTGGTTTTTACTATCAGGTATTTTTATTATTTGCATTGCAATAGTTTGCCCAATGATAACTGAGGTTAGAAAATTAGATTTAAAACAAAATTCATAGGAGGTACCATATTTATGTATTTAATTTTTATGTAATTCTTCCTGCTAAAATCGCAGGGTTTTCCCTGCGTACAAGCAAAAGAAAACATGCGATTATAGACAGGAGGAAATGTTATGGAATTAATATTAAAAGTAAAAGACATTCGTGTTGAATTCAAAGGACGCGATGTTTTAGATATAAATGAATTAGAAGTATTTGATTATGACCGTATTGGTTTAGTAGGAGCAAATGGTGCTGGAAAAAGCACTTTACTCAAGGTACTTTTAGGAGATTTAATTCCACCAGGATGTAAAATGAATCGTCTGGGTGAACTTGCCTATATTCCCCAGTTGGACGAAGTAACTCTGCAGGAGGAAAAAGATTTTGCACTTGTAGGCAAGCTAGGTGTTGAGCAATTAAATATACAGACCATGAGCGGTGGTGAAGAAACAAGGCTTAAAATAGCACAGGCCTTATCGGCACAGGTTCATGGTATTTTAGCGGATGAACCTACGAGCCATTTAGACCGTGAAGGAATTGATTTTCTAATAGGACAGCTAAAATATTTTACAGGTGCACTGTTAGTTATTAGCCATGACCGCTATTTTCTTGATGAAATAGTAGATAAAATATGGGAACTGAAAGATGGCAAAATCACTGAGTATTGGGGAAACTATTCTGATTATCTTCGTCAGAAAGAGGAAGAACGTAAGAGCCAAGCTGCAGAATACGAACAATTTATTGCGGAACGTGCTCGATTGGAAAGGGCTTCGGCGGAAAAGCGAAAACAGGCTCGTAAAATAGAACAGAAGGCAAAAGGTTCTTCAAAGAAAAAAAGTACTGAAGGCGGAGGGCGTTTAGCTCATCAAAAATCAATAGGAAGTAAGGAAAAAAAGATGCATAATGCCGCTAAATCCCTAGAGAACAGGATTGCGGCATTAGGAAAAGTAGAAGCTCCGGAAGGCATTCGCAGAATTCGTTTCAGGCAAAGTAAAGCATTGGAGCTCCATAATCCATACCCTATAGTCGGTGCGGAAATTAATAAAGTATTTGGGGATAAGGCACTGTTTGAAAATGCATCTTTTCAAATTCCGCTAGGAGCAAAAGTGGCGTTAACGGGTGGTAATGGAACCGGAAAAACAACTTTAATCCAAATGATCTTAAACCATGAAGAAGGAATTTCTATTTCACCTAAGGCAAAAATAGGTTACTTTGCACAGAATGGTTACAAGTACAACAGTAATCAGAATGTTATGGAGTTTATGCGGAAGGATTGTGATTACAATATATCAGAAATTCGTTCTGTGCTAGCATCTATGGGGTTCAAACAGAACGATATTGGAAAAAGTTTATCTGTTTTAAGCGGTGGAGAAATTATAAAATTGTTGCTTGCTAAAATGCTCATGGGTAGCTATAACATCCTAATAATGGATGAACCCAGTAACTTCCTTGACATACCAAGTTTAGAGGCTTTGGAAATACTAATGAAGGAGTACACCGGAACTATCGTGTTTATCACCCACGATAAACGATTACTCGAAAATGTAGCTGATGTAGTTTATGAAATTAGAGATAAGAAAATAAATCTGAAACATTAAATTTAAGGTAGTCGCTGGTCAGTATAGTCTGTTCTGGCTGGCGACTCCATTGTTAAAAAGTATAAAGACTTTTTTTCTTTGGCAAAAATTAATGTATACTAAAATAATTTTAATAAGGAGTATTAAAATCAATGAGAGATATCGAAATAAAAGAGAATATACTATTTCAGATAGACATGTGCTGGCAACTTTATCTTTATCACACAGAGAATCTAAAGGAGACAGAGGCACTTTGGACATTCAGTCCCATGGGTCTGCAGATAAGAAGGCAAGACGATGGATGGAGTATAGATTGGCCTGAAATCGAAAGTTACGAGATTGGACCGTCCAGTATTGCATGGATTATGTGGCATATTATATATTGGTGGCGCACTACGTTAGATTACAATTTTGGAGATGGTACCTTGAAAAAGGAAGACATTACTTGGCCTGGAAGTGTTGAAAAAGCAAAAGAAGAAATAAAAACTCTTCATGATAAATGGGTTGAAAAATTAATCAATATGTCGGATGCAGAATATCAATCACAGCAGTATGCAAAATGGCCACTTGAGGGTAGAAGCTTTGCTGATACTGCATTATGGTTAAATGGAGAATTGATGAAAAATGTAGCCGAAATAGGTTATGGACGATTTCTATATGCAGCTTGTAAAAAATAGAGATAGCGATAAATACGAGAATAATTTTTTTAAAGAAGGAGACTACCAATGAATAGTATAATAGAAAACATATTAACAAGAAGAAGCATACGAACTTTTAGAGGGACTCAGATATCAGAGGAGGATTTAAATACCATTCTAACAGCGGGAAGCTATGCGCCTAACGGGATGGGAACACAGAGCTGGAAGTTTACAGTCATTCAAAAAACCAGTGTACTTGCAAAAGTGAATGAGGCTATTCGCCTAACCCTTATATCTATACCTGTTGTAGCAGAAACGCATCCTTATGTTGTGAGCCTTGTTGAAAAAGCGAAAGACGAGAGTTCAAATTTCCTGTATCATGCCCCTACCTTTATTATTGTTTCTAACTTAAAGGACAACGGAAACTCTATGCCGGATTCAGCATTAGCCATCGGGAATATGATGCTGGCAGCACACTCACTCGGTATTGGTTCCTGCTGGCTAAATCAGCTGCCAGGACTCACAAACATGCCCTTAATCCGTGAGCTTTTATCAGATCTTGATGTTCCCGTAAATCATATTGTTTACGGGTCTGTCGTTATGGGTTATGCTGCAGAGGAGCCGAAACAGGCTGCCCTTCGTAAAAATGTCGTAAATATTATTCGTTGAGAACGAGATTGGAGGTTTAATATTGTTTATACGAGTAGTTCCGTATGACCCCTTTTGGGAAGTAGAGTATGAAAATGAATCACAGATGATAAGGAACATATTGAAGGATATATTGGTGGAGATTTACCATATTGGTAGTACAGCAGTTAAAGGGTTATCCGCTAAGCCAATCATTGATATAATGCCTGTAGTGACAAATATTAGTTTGGTTGATAAGCATAACGAAGAATTTGTAGCCATTGGATATGAGTGTATGGGTGAATTTGGTGTTGAAAGACGGAGATATTTCCGCAAGGGTGGCGATAATAGAACACACCAGATTCATATTTTTGAGCAAAGCAATCACAAAGATATTAATAGGCATATAGCGGTAAGGGACTTTCTGCGTACACATCCTGACATCGCTTTAGAGTATGGTGAATTAAAGATGAAACTGGCTTTTCGATTTCCAGATGATATTGAAGGCTACGTAAGAATGCTTTTATAAAGCAGCTAGAGAAAGATGCTTTGCAATGGTGGCAAATTCTCAAAGGATTGCAAGAAGCAGCTGAGGATAATCCGTATAACTAACAATTACATATCATGCTGATTCGTATTGGTGGAATAACACGAATTAATAAAGGATATATTTGTAGTAGCAAGTGTATTTGTTTTATATTCTATGACCCTATTTGATTTACATGATTCTATATGGTATAATGGACTTGCTTATAAATATAGATGCTTGGATAGCAGGAGGTTGCAAGATGATGATGGCAGTTAAATTAGCCTTCTAAAATTAAATAATAAAATTTTAGGAGGCTAATTTATGAAATTTAATTTGATAGATATAGAGGATTGGAATAGAAAGCCATACTTTGAGCATTATTTAAATGCGGTAAGGTGCACTTACAGTATGACTGCAAATTTAGAGATAACTAGTTTACTGCGTGAAATTAAACTTAAGGGCCTGAAACTGTACCCTACGCTTATTTATATCATCACAACTGTAGTTAATCGTCACAAGGAGTTCCGCACCAGTTTTGATCAAAACGGTAAGTTAGGATACTGGGATAGTATGAACCCAAGTTATACTATCTTTCATAAGGATAACGAAACTTTTTCAAGTATTTGGACAGAGTATGACGAGAACTTCCCACGTTTCTACTATAATTACCTTGAGGATATCAGAAACTATAGCGACGTTATGAATTTCATGCCTAAGGCAGGTCAACCTGCTAACACAATTAATGTGTCCAGCATTCCTTGGGTGAATTTTACCGGATTCAACTTGAATATATATAATGATGCAACATATCTAATCCCTATTTTTACTATGGGTAAGTATTTTCAGCAGGATAATAAAATTTTATTACCTATGTCTGTACAGGTGCATCATGCGGTTTGCGACGGTTACCATACCAGCAGATTTTTTAATGAGGTACAGGAATTAGTCTCAAATTTTGAGACATGGTTAGGAGAAAAATAATATTAAAATGCTTGTGCTCGGGAGTTATAAACAAAGATCGAAAATATTGTTAAGATCGTGAGGAAGCAAAGCGACCGAAGAAGTATATGTTCCATCTATGCAAGGACTTCCCGAGAAGGCGAGTGACAGCGAAGACCGATTGGAAGGAGTCTGAGCTAAGTGGAGTAATATATTCATTCTGACCTAGTCAAGCATTTTTGTAACACTAGTGTATAAAATTTCTTACGCTGCACGACATCGTGCAGCATAAGGTGTA
>NZ_JBMVJC010000026.1:0-32378 GCF_049893385.1 Streptococcus sp. VTCC 12905
AGCTGTTCCAATGCTACGGATAAACAATACTATCATAACCATCCAGACAGGTAGCTCCATATAGAATGCAACAATAGCAAGCACTGTACCAGCTGCTGCGATAATTAAATCGGCACCAATCATTATCTTCTTCCTATCATGACGATCCACTAGCACACCAATGGCAGGCCCCAAAATCGCATAGGGTAAAAAACCTACTAATGAAGCCATAGACAAGACCATCGCAGATCCTGTTTTTTCTGTAAGGTAAAAAATAATCGCCATTTGCAGGATGGCACTAGTGATTAATGATACTGCTTGCCCTGCCCATATTGCATAAAATTTTCGTTTCCAATTGTTGTTTTTTTCCATTTATATTATCTCCTGCATATTATTTTGCTTGAATTTCTATTTTGAATAGCATTCTAGGCAATAAAAAATGCAGGCCAAACCCCACAATGTGGCTTTTGGTCTGCATACATACAATTTGGAAACATTCATATTAAAGACATAGTTAAATAAAGGTATACTTAAATAACCAATATACTCACCGTAACTAATGAATGCTCAATATCGTATAAATAAGCACAACAAAAAAGCCTATCATCGGGGATTGATTCTGCTTTTTTTATTGCCAGCTTATCTTAAACGCATTGATGCTGTCATAGTTTCGGTTCCTCCTACATCTTTATTTATATCAACCTATAGAATAACACAACAAAACGATGTATTCAATACAAAAATAGTCAAATGTATCTCATGCTTCCATTTCGAAACCTAATTTGAAAGCTATGACGAAGTGTTTTATCTTCATTATCCATACCTAAATATACCTTCTCTTTTTATCATAACATTTTACAGCTCTTATTTCAACCTTTATATGCACTTGAAAGTAATTACTTGTCAGTGGTTTCTTTTCTTTTGATACTTTCCAATCTATTATTCTATCCAATTTTAGGGTCATATACGACTCAAATGTTAAGTTAAATGCCACAACATAAAAATAATGTGCATCATAGTAAAGGAGGTGGGAAGAATCGTATGTTGTTTTTCAGTATTATAAGGCGATTGATATCGAATACCTAGAACTAGCTCTTTTCGTATCATTTACGACCATTTTCAGATTTTATCAATTCGATTTTGAGTATCAGATAATGGCGAATAATTTAGTAGTTCACTCGCAATAATTTGATAAACCTCTTTTTGTTCCTCTTTAGAAATTAAAGCTAACAAACTATCGATTAGAGACTGATTTTCCTCTTTGTTCAAAGAACGGTTTTCTAATAAAATCTTTTATATAACCAAAATGTCCTTTTTATTAAATAAGGATTTTCCTTTTAGATAACGTGTATGGTATTTTGCATCATATGCAAGTTCCGCTGCAAGAGTAGTTTGCGTTTCTAAGAAACTACCAAGGAGAGAAAAATCTCTATGTATCGTTTTTTCACTAACTCCAAACTCATCTGCTAGCCGTAACTTAGAAAGATGAGCACCTGACTGCAAACGCAGAAAAATCGTTAGTAAGCATTCTTGATTGTTCATATTCACCTCAATTCTAAAAAAATTATAACATCTCTAACAGTTTATATTCAATTGTTACCACTATTTCCATAGCAACCATTTAGACGACTTTGGATGGTGGGTATATTTCTATTCCCACAAACTCCTTGTCAATGGAAATAGACACATACCCACAAGGTAAATGGAAATAGATTTTGATAATTTCTAGCTATCACTTCTACTCACTCCAAAAATTTACTCACTCTGATACTTCCCCACTATAAAGCAAAAAGCCTTGCAATCAAGGCTTTTCATTATCCCTTTCGTTCAAAGGTTTCTAGGCTTTTACGAGCAAAGCAACACACTCCACGTGGCTCGAGAGGATAGAATGAATGTCATTTGAGTATGCCCGTTCTCGGAAACATATCCACTGCATTTTTGACACTATCGGTAGACGGGAACATATCGACTACATTAGCTTAGTTAAATTGAACGTGCTCTTCAGCTTAAAATTGGAATCCGTTTGTTACTTGTATTCACTCGGAATAGGAATATTAAATCTCTCGCACAATAGTTTTACATCATGCATATCATTTTCATCATGCTCATAGCCTAGATGAAATAACACTTGATTTTCAGCATCAATACATCTGACCATTTTATCGCCTATTTTCCCAATACCACTAAATACTTTTGGAGGATATGCTTCTCCTTCAAAAACAATGTATCCTTGTTCGTTGAACTTAAATATATGAAGGTCAATTATCCTACCTTTAGTATCCTTCCAAACCGTGTGAGATGTGGTGGTATATGCTTCTGTAACTTCAACAAAACCTTTTTCTTTTAATATCTCAACAAACTTTTTACTATTACTTTCCTCCACAAATAAATCAATGTCGTTGTGTGCTCTTGTTTCTTCTTCTAATAATGCATCTACTCCCCAACCTCCATCAATCCATATGTTAATTCCATTTTCTTCAGCGTATGTTATTATCTCAATGGCGTCAGTTTTACTTACCATGTAATCCCTCCGTTCAAATTTCTATCTAATTTCATAACATCCCGAAAAGTAGCCATGCTAAATTCCTCCCAGGTAATACTGTTAATTCACATAATCTAACTTAATAGCGCCTTTTCATATCCTCTTCGTAGGCGGCTAGAATACGCTGATATTCTTTTGGGTCATCATTCTCACAGTCCAGTTTTATCACTCGATCCACAATAGGGTCTAAAGAATCAGGGTTGTACCAAGGCTCCTTAATTGTAAGATATATGATTTTTTTGGTTTTTTGACGTTCAGCCATTTCTTTTAACATCTGAATTTCTTTTTCATTTTTTGTTACACTTTGAATCGGCCATATAATCATAAAGTCAAATTCATAATTATCGTATTTTTCACTATTGCCTTTAGTGGTTAGATTATCAAAGAAGATTGTAAGATTGGATAATTTCATTCCTTGCCCATATTTCTTCGGTACGTTAACTTTATAAAGTTCCGCCCATCGAAAAAAATTATCCATTCCATCTTTTGTTGTATGAATTAAATTAATTAGTCCTTTCAAGTTCCCTTGAGAATTCAAAGCTTTAAGAAGAGCCTGATGCTTTTCCTTGTCAGCAATACCTCGTAGTAATAATGTTTTTTCTGTTTCATTGTTCAAGAAATCAATAATCTGATCATATGCATTTTTTACGTCGGACATATCTATTCTCCTCTTTTCTTTAGTGTAGAACACTTTATAAATTCTGTCTAGTTTAGTGTAACCTATTCAGACGTTTGCCCATAGATTACTACTCCTATTTGTTTCTGTAAAAATATTAGAGTGAAATAAACTCATCTAAAGTCACATTGAAGTAAGTCGATAACATAATCGCTGTTTTGAGAAAAATATCTGATTCACCATTCTCCCAAGGAGCGATTGTTCGAACGCGAACATCAATAGCTTTAGACAGTTGTACTCGTGTCATTCCTTTAGCTTGTCTTAATTCTTTTAGTTTCATTCGCTTCCTCACATTTCTTTCTTACTTTATTATTCGTAAAAGAAACCTTCAAAATAGAGAAAATGTAAAGAATTATGATTTTTTATTGTCTTCTTCAAATAGTTTTTGACGTTCTTTCATAAAGTCCAGAAGTTCTTGCTTGAAAATCGCTTTTTCTTCATCAGTCATGTCAAGTGAGGTTGCACGGAAAAGCATTTCCACTTCTGAAAGCTCATCTTCTTCTACCGTACGATAGTCTGAATTACCTAATAAATAATCTGTTGATACTCCAAAAAATTCAGAAAATTTTTCTAGCGTATCAGATGTTGGCTTTCTTTTACCGCTTTCCCATTGTTGATAGTTAGGTTGTTTTATTCCGAATTTTTCTGCAATTTCTTTTTGTGTTAGATTAGACTCTAAACGCAAGGCTTTTAAGCGTTCTGGAAATCCCATAGGTCACCTCTTTTAAAATTTTCTTTAATTTTTTTGCTAAAAGTGTTGACATCATACTCAGATGAGTATATAATATAAATATACTCATTTGAGTATATAGGTTTTAAAAAATAATAAGCATTATTCGAAACCAAACAATGTTCCTTGAAATCTTTAATAAAAAATGTGCGTCTGACAACCAGAGGACTGACCGACAAACACACAATAAACTTCGTACCTTTATTGTATCACACGTGACAAAAATGTCAAGTCCGTTGATGGTTGAAGTTGAACTAGGCTCAATTTAGATTGAATCTGGTTCACACGCACCTCGGACTTTCGCACTTTTCCGAATAGTAAAGTGAACTGGCTTTGCCAAAAGGCATAAGAGAATCTTCTAGATACGGATATCGGTCTAGCAGATTGGCTGGGACAGCGATGGTAATTGACGCAATGCACCTTGCTAAACGTTGCCACCGTGAGGAAGGAGTCTCTCTTTCCTCAACCAAATAACCATTGATGAAGCCTTGCTATGACAAGACTGGAAACCTTCGAGCGAGACTCATCTCTTATCTCAAATGCTGCTGGATGATTCTATACTTTGAAATATCTAGTAGCATTTATTATTTGGAAAGGAAAATATGACATATTGTGAACAAAAATTAAATAGTATTTATCAAAATTTTAAATTCTCTTCAAGCGTTTATGGTTATGATCCACACTTGTTAAGATTGCTCTATAACCAAGTGCTTGAACATCTCAATAAAGAACTCTATGAATTGAAAAAAGCTCGCAGTCCTCACGGAGAGCTGACATACTACGGCAACTATTACCGCCTTCTTATTACCCAATACTACAATACTCAAGCCATGGCTTGATTTTTTTATACTCTGAAAGGAAAACAATATGATTAAAGAAACTCTCAAAATGAACCCTGATTACATTGGAACTGCTCTCTATGAAAAACTAGGTACTACTCCACGTACCGTTTTTGGTAAACAAGGTCAATATCAACGTCACGAAGTGGTCAATGAAAAACACCTGCAATTCTATGTCATCACTCCTGCTACTGCTGAAGTGTTTGAAGAAGATGCTGAAGTAGAATTGGTTAACCCAATTTTCTATCCAGATGCCATTAATGGTCGGGATATGGCACCTGCTCTAAACGTCTATGCTGACAAACTCATTGTGAAAAAATAAGAACAGAAAGAAAAGAGGAAAATAAATTATGGCAAAAGTTGGATTAAAATTTGATAAAGTAGAAATTACAGATAAGCGTTATTTGGACATTACATCAGCTCTTAACATTCCAGAAGTCTTTGGTAAATTGACCTGGCGTGGGATTAATGAAGTGGAACAAAAATACGAAGATGATACCACTCAACCTCGAAATATGGACGGTTCTTATCCCCAAGTCGCAACAGGGGAAATTCTTGCTACTAAGGTGGCTATTAAATCAGATAACCAACATGGTACAGAAGAGTTCTCAATTATTGGTATGCTACCAAGTGAGGTAGAAAGCCTTGGTCTTAAATTTGGTGATGAAGTGGAACTTTCTGGTATTATCGTGACTTACTCCAGTGTGTCTGGTGGTGTTTACAAGCTCTTTGCCCAAACCATTTCAAAGAAAGGCTCTCCTGCTCCAAAACCTGAACAAGCAAAGGCTAAAGACTAATGCTTTGGAAAAAGCGTGGCCGAAGAGTTAGAAAGTACCATAAACACATTAAAGGTATTACCTTGCTAATACTTTACATGCCATTTCTCCTTGGAAGTGGCTTTTTTCTTTGGTTGGAAAAAGATAATTTGCTCCTAGAGCCTGTCTATTACAGTCTCACAACAGGAACTGTTTTAGTCATCGGCTTAGGGCTGGTCTTTATCCTGAACCAACTAGGCTATCTAAATCTGTTGGTATTCTCAAAATGGAACAACCTGAGAATCATGGCAAACTTTCTCTTAGAAAACGGTTATTATACTACAAAGAAATTCAAACGAGATAAACAAGTCCAAGAAAAAATCATTCTCCCTAAAGTTTACCTCAAGCAAAGTAAGTACGGCCTGAAAGCTTCATTCATTCTTCAAGGAAATAAATTCCAGGATCGTTTTCTTAATCTCGGAAATACACTTGAAATCCAACACGATGGAGACTTTACGGGTAAGAAATTCACCAAAGGTTTTGTCACTTACGAGATAGCTATAGATCAGTTTGCAGGACGTTTAAATCTAGAAGAGATTAAAGTTACAAAACAAGGCCTCCGATTAATGAAAAACGTCTATTGGGACTTTGTAAAACAACCTCACTTACTGATTGGGGGTGGTACTGGTGGTGGGAAAACCGTTCTTCTCATGACTCTTCTCTATGGACTAGCTCCGATTTCTGATATTGATATTTGTGACCCGAAACAATCTGACCTCTCTTCTTTTGCGGACGTGCCAATCTTTAAAGGACACGTCTTCATCACTAAGGAGGAAATTGTAGACTGTCTCAAAAGCAATGTCGAGGGAATGGAAGAGCGTTACCGCTACATGAAAAGTCAGCCTAACTATGTGGCTGGGATAAACTTCTCTCAGTTTGGCTTACGTCCTAAATTTATCTTCTTTGATGAGTGGGCAGCATTCATGGCAAAACTAGAAGGCAACTACCAACTCCAACAACAGGTCAATAAATACCTCACACAATTGATTCTAGAAGCTAGACAAGCCGGTATCTTTGTCATTATGGCCATGCAACGGCCTGATGGGGAATATATCAAAACGAGTCTACGAGACCAGTTTATGAAGCGCCTTTCTGTTGGACACTTAGAAGATACTGGCTATACCATGATGTATGGAGATGCCAATAGAAACAAAGAGTTCAAATACATTGATGAAATTGACGGAAAAAAAGTTGTCGGACGGGGATATATTGCTAACGCTGGTGAGATTGCCCGTGAGTTTTTCTCTCCCAATGTCCCTTTTGACAAAGGATTCTCTTTCAAGGATGCATATCTCAAGATGACACCTCACCAAGATTCAGTGATTATAACTACAGAAAATGAACCCGTAAAATCATTTGTAGATTTTGAACCTGAACAGTTCAGTATTTCTGAAATGAAAACTAAACTCGATAAAACTTACGATCAGGTGAGAAAACTGGCCAATCTCATAGAGAAAGGAGGCTATGCCACATTCACTAAAGAAGATGGAAAAATGCTATTTGATAAAGATGACCTCTATACACTAGGGGTTATTTTTAATTCTATTGACGACACCAGAACGACCTATAAAGAGGCAGTTGAGGCCTATTATCAGTCTCAAAAGGAATCAGCGGTTGAGGTGAGTTAACGCCCCACCCCTGTGAGCGAGCCGGAGGCGAAGCGAACAGAGCAGGGTGGGTAAGGCGAGAACTCACTTCAATCGTGTTCACGACCCCCAGATTATAATATGGGGGTAGAGATTTGAAAAAATCACGTAGTGAGACCTCCATGTGCCTTGTGGGTCAAGGGATTAGAGAATTAAACAACTGTACACTTTTTTGCCAAAAACTGTACACCTGCTCTAATTATTCAAAAAAGAAACTAATTTCATTGAATAGGAATATAGACTTCCTTGTCCTAACCGATAAAGAAATTTTGAAAGATCTCTTTTACCTAACTCCTTTAAAAGTGAGTTATAAATAACCACTTCTGAATAATGATTAAAAATTAATTCTGTATTTAATTTTACTAAATCAGCATATTCTTTTTTATTACATTTCTCAGGTAAATCAGACACCATTAAAAAATAATTTTTTATTCCTGATTGACAGTCTTCATCAATCCCCTTAAAAAATAACTCAAAAAAATTTTCTGGCATAAGAAACCTCACAACTTATATTTCAAATTATTATATCACTAAAAAGGAGGTGTTAACAATTGATGGCAAACAACTAAGAAAATTTAGAGCTAGTCTTGGACTAAAACAAAAGGAATTTGCAGAAGTTGCTGGAGTAAGCTTATCAAGTCTAAAATCCTATGAAACAGGAAGACGAGAATTTACTCTCGAAAAATTCAAGGAAATCAAGACAAAGATGGGCTACTCCTTCTCGGACAGCCCTCATCCTCTACGTCTTATGATTGATTATCTGCGAATCACCTTTAAAGAAGTCCGTCAATTAAAAGACTTTGTTGAAACTTACCTCTATGTTAGCTTTAATGAGTTCACTTCACAAGAAACAACCATGATGACCTATAATCACCTCTACAAGCGTGGTGATATTTGGATATTTGATTACTTTGACAAAGAAGATCGAAACAATTACCAAATCACCTTACAACTCTCTGGTCAAGGGTGTAGACAGATGGAACTGGTTCTTGAAAGAGAAGGGATCTCTTGGAGGGAATTCTTGGAAAAAATACTTTATGAACGTACTGACATGAAAGTTACTCGGATAGACTTAGCATTAGATGAACTCTACCGTGGCTATGATCAAGAAGAAACACACTTTCATCTATCAGATATGATTAACAAAGTTTACCAACACCTTGTTACATTTGACCGCCTTAGAACTTGGAGTCATATCGGTGGTGGAAATCTAAACAGTCATTCTGAGAATGAGGATAGACAAGGAATATCGCTTTACTTTGGATCACGTAAATCCAATATGTTTTTTAACTTTTATGAGAAAAGATATGAATTCGCTCAAAAGGAAGGGATAAGTGTTGAAGAGGCTCTAGAAATATTTGGCGTCTGGAATCGATATGAAATTCGTTTGTCACAAGCAAAAGCTCAAAAGTTAGTTGAACACTACGTGCTAGGTCAAGATTTAGGAAACTTAGCCCGTGGATTAATTAATCAAGAAATGGAGGTGTTTGAAGGCGTTGGGAAATACGGAGCCTACATCCCTGATCCTAAATGGCAAGATATGTTCGGATCAGCTGACCCATTAAAATTATCTGTCCAACCAGAACCTTATTCCATTGATCGAACAGTTCGTTGGTTGCTTTACCAAGTTTCCAATTCGCTATCATTTGTGGAAGAGGCAGATAAAATCATGAATACCCAATACCTGGAAATGATTCGAAATACTGGAAAACTAACAGATCGGATGGAAACCGAACTAAAGTATTTAAAAGAAAGTTATGTTTCTCATCAGAATGAACTTGTGAAAGGAGGTAAAGAATGGCAAGTAACTTAAAAATCTGTATTCAAAATATACAAACTGGCCTATATAAATGGTTTGAATTCCCGGAATCAGAACAAACCATTCGAAAAAGTTTAGGCCTATCAGATCACGATGAGTATCTAATTGCGGATTGGGATGATTTAAACGGTATCATCAATGAATATACCTCTATTAGCTCTCTTAATCGTCTTGCTGAGAAGTTACAAGAAATCCCTGATAATTACAGCTCTCTGATAAATGATTGGGTTATCCACTATAATTCTATCGATAACTTTATTGAAGAGTTTGATATCAATAATTGGACTGTTGCTGAAGTTAGTAGGGATGAAGATTTTGGAGCCTATCTCATTGAAGAATTGAGCGCCATTAAAATCCCTGATAATATCCAACCGTATTTTGATTATGAAGCTTATGGTCGTGATGCACGCCTTGAACTAAACTGTGTCATCTCAGATCAATACTATGCTTGGCAATAGAAAGGAAACTTATGGAAATATACACTGCACGCTCTCGCTATCGTCAAGAAGGCGTTACCTGGGTTTGGTACCGTAACGATGAAGAAGAAATTCATACGGATCTCCAACTCAGCGAAGTTTTTAGATTAATACGACAAGAACTAGAAAAATTTGTTGACGAAGGAATTCTCACCAAAGAACAAGCTTTTGATCTCTCAAATGATTGGCTCGCTTATGACGAGTTTGTGGAAGGACTGATGTATGGATGATTGGAACCATTCGAATCCTACAAAACGGACAGTCTAAAGAGCTGGCTCAGGTAGATCTTATTCGCTTTAATGAGGAGTCTATCAGACAACGCTTGGTTGAAAAAGGCTATTCTTATGATAGTCAATTAGTTATCACTGAAATTGTTGATTGGGGAGTAGCCACAAATTTAACTTTTCAGGAAATTGAATTACTAAAGCTCTGTCTCGAAGGGTTATACGATAATGACGAATACATCATTGTTTACCTCTTAAAGCATCACTGGAAAGTGAAAGACATTGTGACGGTTTATTACCGCTTTGCAAGTCAGAATGAGGTAGAAGCCCTGTGCGAACTCCTAAAAGACTATGACAATAACGAGGTTATTCACCTCTTCTATCAAAGCAACAATTGGGTCAACTGTATACAGAAGTATCTCTCTTCTGGTGAATTGCTCAATACACCCAAAGGGTTTTACAAACGAATCTTACCAAACTAATAGGAGGTCATGATGACACAAGGGAAACTAGAAAAAGATATTCTATCAGCGATAGCTGAATTTTCAACACTACTAACGAGTTACAAATTTGATGAAGCTTGGACAGTTGCTGGACGGCTTAACGGTCTATTGAAGACTGAAGAAGTTATCCAACTCCCAGCAGATCAACTGGATAGTATCCGAACCGAACTAAAAGGTTATTATGCCACAAATAATGAGATTAATAGCTTAAATAAACGTTTGGTTGCTAAGGGGCATAAGCTCTTAGAACTATCTCAACAGTAAGGAGGTCTAATGGAAATAGAAATGCTGAGACAAGATACAGGTGAGTTTAGAGCTCGCCTGTCTTATTTTGTCAAAGAGTTCTTAACAGAAAATTCCACCCAGATAGACAAAATGGTCAAAGGTGAAGTCTTCCAAAAAAGAAAGGAAATCACCATTGAACAGGAAGCTCAATATTATGATATGACCTTTATCTTCCGAAAAGGTGGTTTGATTAAGAAATCAACTCTAGAAGTCATTGTTAATGGTGCAATGACAGCTAAGATATTAATTTAAGAAAGGAGTTCAATGAAAAACATAAAACCAACTTTCCTGAAACGACGAAAACCAAAACAAAAGATTGAAATGAAACAGGTTGATCAAAAATGGATGAATCGATTATTTCTAGGAGGCTTAATAGCCATTGTTGTGCTTGCAACACTTTCTATTATTGTAAGCCTAACTCGCTCTAACAAGCCTCAAACAATCATTCAGGAAGTTTCAAAAGATACGACAACAACTGACTACCACCTTCAATACTACCTTAATGATTATGTTAAAGCGTACTTCAATTTGTCTGAGGACAATGCAATTCAGCTAGATGAAATTGAAAAGCTCAATAGCTTCTATGATAGTGTTCCAGAAACAAGAAACCAAGGACATACCAAATCACCTTCATCCCTTGCCAGTGCTCGTTTATTAAGTATTAAGGACAATACAGCTACCTATCAAGTGACATACTCTGTAGGTAAGGGAGATGATGTTAAAGAAATAACAACTGGTTTTGCGATTCCTTTTGGGGTCAAAGAAAACCAATACTATATTTCTGGCTTGCCCTGGTTCATCCCTCTCACGGAGCAACAAGCCACAGGTTTTGCTACTCAAGACAAATTGAAATTAATTGATGATACAGAAACAGAAAGTGAGAAAAAAGAGGATTTGGACAGCTTTCTAAACCTCTTCTTCACTAACTATACAACTAATCAAGAAAATCTAGACTTGTTAGCTAAAGACATCTCAGCACTAGAAAACACAACGTACAAAAGTTTGGATTATTCCTACTACAAAAGTGATGGCAAAAAAGTAATGGCCTTTGCACAAGTCACGTTTGAAATTGCTGGGAACACCCACAGTGAAAACTTCACTTTATCGCTTCAACCAAAAGATGAGTCCTACTTTGTTCAATCTTTAAAACACACTATTCCTAAAAATTACACAAAAACTAACACAACTAAAGGAGATACTAAATGACATTACAAAATCTTTTTCAATGGTTCGTAACTAACATCGGAATCTGGATTGTTGCAGGTTTCGCAGGTTGGAAATTTATCGAGGCCGTTCGTGATCAACGTATTGGACGGGCCATCATGGCAATTGGTATTGGAGGAGCTACTGTTTACTTTCTAAATAATCCTACAACTGTCCTTAATAGCGTTTCAGACATCATGGCTCAGATCTTTGGATAGGAGGTAATATGAGTGACCAATTAAAGGATAAACAGCTCTATTCCTATAAGCAAGCTCTCAGTCAACCCTACTGGATTCAAAAAATAAATGATGATTTCTCACTGCAATCACCAATAAAATTTTCGCGCATTGTCTATACTGTAACAATTTTTAGTCTCCTATTTTTCCCATCAGAAAAGGTATTAACCTTTCTTCCGATGGGACTGAGACTAACAGTGTCAGCTCTAATTGCCTGGGGATTATCAGAGACACTAGCTAATCTTATTATTGATGGTAAAACCTTTATCGTTTATCTTTGGGACTATTTTAAATACTACTTTCAGTATGGTATGAGATACGATACTGTCTACCTCAATAAAGGACTGCTTTATAAGCGTCCCCAAAATATTATAAACCGAAAGGAGACCAATGAATTATCAAAATAATATCTGGGATATTAAAGACAATCTCATTCTTCGAAAGGATGGTTCAGTATTTGCTATTTATCAGATACCTTCTAAAGTGATTAATTCTGTTGATGGTAAAACCAAAGAAAAACATAAAGATTTAATCTACACAGCCCTTAGCCATTTAAGAAGTTATCATGATTTTGAGATTCGGATGATTCCTATGGATTTAGACCTTTACAGTCGTTATCAAAAACTAGCGCTTGATATTGATTGGGAATCACAAGTTGGAGACTTAGCCGATTATGTCTTAAACAAAACGATTGACCATCTGGAAACAGATATTGGCCAACTTTATGAATATCAATATTTTCTTTTGGTACCTTTAAAATCTTTGACTGTTTCAATGGATCTTAAATCAGTGGTTTATGAAGGTTATCGTTCTTCCAGAAACTTGGTACTAAACACCCTCGGCATTGGCGAGACCGTACCAAGTAATTGGCAAGAATCTTATCAAGGTCAAAAAGAAATCCTTGAAAACAATCTATCCCTTCTAAATGCTCGTCCACTCTCCACTAATGAAAATATCTTCATCCAACGTCACCAATTTCTAAGAGGTCAGCTTTATCAGAAAGATACTGAAATAATGCGAATTACTAACTCTATAGAAAATCTTGATGAGACCAACATTGAGTTTGAACATATCAATATCCTCAAGTTAAACAACCTAGGAGAAAGTTCTTATGTCGCTTTTTTGCCAATCAACAGTCTGCCTGAGAATATGTCTTACTTACACCTTCAAGAAGAGTTACAAGCACTTCGCTTTCCGGTTGAGTCGGATTTTAAAATTCAATTCTCTTTACCTAAAGGCGTCTTCTCACTGTTAGGAAAGGCAAAGCGTGCAAGACAACGACTAAAAAATACTATCTCAGAAGCAGAGGAAGTTGAGGACGTTCAAAAAGGGTCTGTCATTAAGAGTAAATTCCTCTTAGAAGACCTACAAGGAAAATTTGATAAGAATGAACCATTAGTAACTTATTTACACACTCTAACAATCACTGCTTCTACTTTAGATGAGTTGAGAGCCAAATACGACCTTCTCTATACGACTTTAAACCAACTTTCTGTTGAAGTTGTTCGGGCAAATGCAGATCAAGTCTATCTGTTTTATAAGAATCGAATGACTGAAACTTTATCCAGTGAAGATAGAAACTTCCTCCAAGCGATGTCCTTGGAAGCTTTTTGCGAAAATCTTTTCTTTATGACAAAGAAAGTAGGTACAGATATTGGGTTTTCTATTGGGCGTATCGACAACCAAATCGATTCCTGGCAAGGAGATTACAAAAAAGCTATTGAAGCCTCTTCAATACCTGTCTTTATAAACCTTCTTCAAGCCAATAAATTAGGAGTCAAAGATAAGTCTACAAATAACCCACATGTAGCCATCATCGGTGAAACAGGTACAGGAAAGTCCTTCTTGACCAAATTACTATTCACCTATCATTCATTTCTAAAAACGAAAATCCTCTACATTGATCCCAAAGCAGAAATGCGGAAACAATATGAAAAAGTTCTAAAAGAACATGAGGAATCAGGCGATTTTGAAGAACTTCAGAATTACATCAAATCGATTAACTTTATTACTTTGGATGCTCGCTATGAAAAGAACCACGGTGTCTTAGATCCAATTGTCTTTCTAAAAGGTCAAGAGGCTCGTGACCTAGCAGACTCTATGATCGATACCCTTCTAGGCAAAGACAATAGCTTACGAATCCGAAATGCTTATTTAAAGAGTTTGGATAAATACCTTGCCAAACGGGAACGTGGCGAAAAGGTTGGCATGATTCATGTCTTTAAGGACCTAATGAAACATGATGACAAATCTGTTCAAGAGGCTGGGGATTTCCTCTTAACAGCAGTCAATCAATCTATTCTAGCGCTTGGATTCTCAAATGGCCAAAATGAGGCTATTTCAGTTGATTCAAAAATTACAATCTTAGAAATCAATGGCCTTAACCTACCTAATGATAAATCCAATATTGACCTAACGCCTGATGATAAGAAAAGCCTAACAATTATGTACGCTTTAGGGTATTACTGTACCAAATTTGGAAAGCAAGATCGAACAGTTGAAACGATTGAGTTTTTCGATGAAGCATGGTTTTTCAATTCAACTACAGTTGGAAAACAAATTCTAAAACGGATGAAACGTGTTGGCCGATCTGAAAACAACTTCCTAGTATTTATCACCCAATCCGTCCATGACTTATCTAGTGAAGAAGATGGTACTGGTTTTGGTTCTGTCTTTGCTTTCTTAGAGGACACTGAAATTGATGCAGTGTTAGAGTATCTAAAGATACCGAAAAACACTACAACATCTGAATGGCTAGGCAATATGACCATGGCTCAATGTATTTTTCTAGATACCTTTGGTCGAAAAGAACGAATTACGGTTGATGGCATGTTCCCTGAAATCACCCAACTCTTTGATACTGTCGAAACAAAGTTGAAGGCTATTTAAATTTATGATTGACTACAATCATCTAATACTGAATATAAAAGGAGTTTATCTTTATGGACACACAAGAATTGCTAGATAATCTTCAAGATGAACTCTACAACCTAGAAATTCGTATTTCTAAGAATGTTTTCAAGGGTGAGACCCCTTCTGAATTAAAGAAATTTGTAGCAGATTTCCTGAAAATTTGTGAACAAAAAGAGTTTGATGTTGCTTTTGAGGTAATCGAGTCGATGTCTTCCCACACTCTTTTATTAGAACAAACACCTCTAGCGTCAGTTGAGTATGTTTCAACATCTATTAAATCATTTTATGAAGATTTCATAGAGCCTACTAAAATTGAATTATATGGATAACTAACTTATTTGCACCTTCATACAAGGTGCTTTTTATTTTAACTAGAAAGGAGTACAATGAATCCAAAAAGAATAAAACCTATTATTTTTCTATCGACTATCTTAACCTCGCTTGTTACAGGAATAAGTGTATTTGCTTCTGAAATTGATTACCAGTATGTCAAAGAGAATCTGTCACAAATTACTAGTAAAGTTTGGTTCAAAGATTCTTGGTTCGGTTTAGACACAACAATGCTATATCTTATTAACAAACTGGTCCAATCAGTCTTTTGGCTAGCTAAATTCTTCTTCACCATCTTTTCGTCTATCTATGAAAAATTGGTTTACTCTGCTGAACTTTTTGCAACTTATGTATCAGATATCATCACAGCAACGGCTTCTATTTTTTCAAGTTTACAAGGAGCGATGTTACCGTTTATTGGTGCAAGTATGGCACTATATTTATCCTATGTTTATTTTGTTAAACACGGTTCTTTCTTTAGAACGTTGATTCGACTCTTATTGGTCTTTACTTGTGGTATATTCTTCTTTTCAAAATATAGTGATGGATCTTATGTTGTTTCTCGCTTTTACACGAATACAGCTTCTATCACGACAAACTTATCATCTACAGTTACTAAAAGTTTAAATGGGACAGCCATAGATGCACCTAATACAGATGGTGCACTAACTGAATACTCAAAGTCTGCTATTTGGGTACCCTATACCTACATGAATTCAGATACTTCAGGAACTGACGGAAAGTTTAAATTGTCCGAAGAGCAACTTAAAAGCTTAGTCGCATATAACGATGGCGATGATGATTATAAAGTCAGTGATGGATCTGAAGAAACTAAAATTTCTGAGATTGCAGGCAGTGAAAAAGAACCTAAGAATAACATGTTAAAATCCAATTGGGGTGCTATGTTCTCATACGCCTTTGTAGCGGTTTTAGAGGCTTTACTAATGGGACTTATCTTAGTTTTCTTTGCGATTATGCAATTTATTCTGAATATCGCTATTCTGATACTATTAGTCTTTACACCATTTACCTTAATCTTTTCAATGATTCCAACCTTTGAAAATATTCTCTTCAATATCATTAAAAAGCTTGGAGGAACAATCGTCCTAAGTGGATTAATGACATTTATTGCAACCATTGCTCTTTACTTCAATAGTGTCCTTACAGCTATCACAACAGCTATTGGCTTTGACAATATGATTGTTGGTTATGTTTTAAAAGCTATTGTCTTGGTTATCCTTTGGAAAAAGCGGAATTACTTCCTTTCTATTTTAACAGCAGATCGTATTCGCCATATCTCAAATCGTTTCACTCAGCGTGTTGATCAAGCTGGACGAAAAATACAAGAGAATACGTTAGGGCGAGTTCAGAAGAATTCTCAGGCCAAATTAGCAGTTGCAGGTAGCGTTCTAGCTGGTTCTACGACACTTGCTAAACAAGCAATAAAAACAAAATCAAGACAAGTCGCTGGTACTGCGTATCAATCCTCATCTAAAGCCATTTCAGACTCTCTAGCACATTCAAAAGCTAGACGTGCTGAATCCTTAGGGGAAAGCTATGCAGTTACCTTTAAAGAAGAAAAAGCGAAACAAGCTCACAAATCTGAACAAGTTTCGAGTGCAGTCCTAAATATCAAAAGAGGCCTTAAAAATGCAGAGCATGGTATCTACTATGCCAAGTCCATTTCAACAGGCGATAATCGTGATAAAGTGAAAGCAAGTGAAGCTAAAAACCGTTCAGATGAGTTAGGTCAAGCTATTCAAATAAAACGAGATAGAGTCTCTCAATTGAGACAATCTGCTTATAATCAGAAGTCTAAAGAAAGGCTTCAAGCACAGCGTCTAAACAGACAGAATAAGCCTCGGAGCCAATTTAAAACCTATCTTGAAAAAGAGTCCGCCATCAAGGAACAACTCGCTCAGATAAAACCTAGAAGCTTTAGAACGCAGGAGGTTTAATTATGAAGTGGTTTGTTAAACGTTTTGGCTGTCTTACTCTATTACTAGCACCACTATTAGCGGTGCTTTTTCTTTTTATAGGTGCTGGTTCAACTTCAAACAGTGGGTCAGCTTCCACTCTAGACGGAGTTCAGTATGTAGACCATTGGTCAAATGGTGATGCCTATACTCACAACATTTTAATCCATCGATATGGCATTACTGCCGAACAACTTGATGGATTTCTAGATTCAACTGGAATTGCCTATGACAAAACCCTTATCAACGGTAAAAAACTTTTAGAGTGGTCTAATAAATCAGGACTAGATGTTCGTGCTATAGTTGCTATTGCCCAAATGGAAAGTTCATTTGGGACTGCTGGTGTTGCAACTAAGCCTGGTGCTAATATGTTTGGTTATGGAGCCTTTGACTCAAATCCTGACAATGCTTCAAACTATAATGATGAAACAGCTGTTGTCGCATTAACAAGAGAATCCATTATTAATAATCGTAATGAAACCTTTAAAATCCAAGATGAAAAAGCACAAAAAAATGCCAATGGCACTTTGAACGTGGCTAAAGACGGAGGGGTTTATTTTACGGATACCTCTGGCTCTGGAAAAAGACGTGCTGAGGTGATGGAAAAACTAGATAAATGGATAGATGAACACGGAGGCACTCCTGAAGCACCTAAAACAACTGGTGCAAGGACTGGTGGTGGAGTAACTTCTGGTGATATCCCTGCTGGTTATAGTCTTACTAAAGCGATTGATAGTTCATCCTACATCACGAGTTCATACCCTTGGGGACAGTGCACTTGGTTTGTTTGGAATCGAGGACGAGAACTTGGAATTACTTTTGATCCATACATGGGAAACGGTGGGGATTGGAAATACAAACCAGGTTATCAGACCACTAGAACACCAACCGAGCATT
The DNA here is from genome assembly GCF_049893385.1 of Streptococcus sp. VTCC 12905. Lineage (NCBI taxonomy): Bacteria > Bacillati > Bacillota > Bacilli > Lactobacillales > Streptococcaceae > Streptococcus > Streptococcus sp. VTCC 12905. Next base: position 18,090 of record NZ_JBMVJC010000026.1, read on the forward strand.
CAGCAATCTGCTTTTCACCTGGTGAAGGCGGTTCTCATCCGTATTATGGACACATCGCCTTTGTGGAGCAAGTCAAGCCTGACGGTTCAATATTAATCTCTGAATCAAATGCTCAAGGTCTGGGGGTTATCTCCTATAGAGTCTTTGATGCACAAACAGCTAAACAATTCACTTATGTGATTGGGAAATAAAATTAGAAAGGAACTAATATGTTAAAAATAAAATATGTACCCGTAGAAAACTGCGAAGCAGAATGGGGAGATAAAATGGCTTTAATAAAACGATTTGAAGGGTTAAAATTAAAAACCCTTAATAATTTACTAACAGAGATGAGACATAACCCAAACTTTTCGGATTATGTTATTAACTCAGGTCATAAAACTGTATGGATTAACTTCAATGGATTCTTGATGTTTTTAAGATTTAGACAAAACAAAAGATACAAGGAGGTTGTTTGATGAATAATATCCATATCCAATCAATAGTTCAGAAGCGGACTAAACAATCTAATAGATCTGGATACATAGATATCAAATTTAGAACACGATTTATAAACCCATTAACTGAACAAAGGAGGGAAATAGTATCAGATTGGTATACCATTCCAAATAAATTAGACGAAAACAATAAAATAAAGGTTTCACCCCAACTAAAATCTCAAGTTTATAAAGATCTTCAAGAAAAAGCGAATAAGGCTTTTGAGGAAATCACTAAAAAATCTCTAATCAATAGAGAAAATATAACCATACACGAAATTTGGACTTTGTGGCACCAAGAAAGAATCAATCGTAAACTGGTTCAACCTAAAACTTTAATAGGTGAAGATGGAAGATATAGAAACCATATTCAAAGATTTATTCCCAAAGATACATTGATAAGAAATATACCCACAAGTTTAATTAAAAATCTCATTGATTCACTTTATCCTATAGGTAATCATAAAAGAGTCGCGCAAAGTGTAAAATCAGACCTTTCTTCTTTATATAAATACGCTATTGCACACGACTACATATCACCAGATGAAAATCCAATGCCATATATAGCACTCGGTAAGAAAGGCTTAGAAGAAGAAATTGAAATTTTAAAAAAATCAAATATTGAAGAGCATTATCTAGAAGCTAATGAACTTAAAGAAGTTTTGAAATTGGTAAGAGATTGTAATAAGCAGTACGCTAGAATATTTGAATTCCAAGCACTCACTGGTATGAGAATAAGCGAGGTTCTAGGATTGAAAGTTGAGACGATTGATTTTGATAAAAAAATAGCTTCTGTTGTAAGAAGTCGTGCAACTCATGGTGGAGCTTCCGAAGATAATTACGAAGGAAATGTCAAAAACATACAAAGTTATAGAAAAGTTCAACTATCTGACAGAGCAATAGAGCTATTGCGTGAAGAGATTGAGGAGAATTTACATCATATTCAATTCAATCCTGATTATAAAGATAATGGTTGGATTTTTACCTCGAAAAGCAAAAATAAACCAGATTTTAATGGTTCTCCTTTACATTATAGTGTGTTAAATAATTTTCTAAATTCTCCTCAGAATGGAAAAACAAATAAAAATGGGAGAAAAAGAAGAGTTGGTATGAATATCGACGAGAAAATCAGTTTTAATAAACATATTAGTACACATATTTTCAGACATACTCACATTAGTTTTCTAGCAGAGCAAGGAGTACCTCTTGAAGCTATCCAAGATCGAGTAGGTCACAATAGAGGAAGTAGGGTGACAGATATTTATCTTCATGTTACACAAAAAACTAAAGATACAATAACACCACTCATAGATACTTTGACTCAGTAGGGGCCAAACGGGGGCCAAATCAGCAAAAAAAGGCTTATCCTTTCGGATAAACCCTGATTTAATCATGTATTATAACTGATTAAGCTTTGTTTGCTGAACCAAATACGTCAATACGTTCTTCAACAGAAGCTTGGATAGCTTTCACGCCGTCTGCCAAGAATTTACGTGGGTCAAAGAGTTTTTTCTTATCGTATTCTGCTTCGTTTGCTTCATAAGCTGCTGCAAATTTACGAGTTGCGTTTGCGAATGCAATTTGGCACTCAGTATTAACGTTAACTTTAGCAACACCCAATTTGATTGCTGCTTGGATTTGCTCATCTGGAATACCAGAACCACCGTGCAATACGATTGGGAAACCAGGTACAGCTTCAGTCAATTTACGCAAGTGGTCAAGATCAAGACCTTCCCAGTTTGCTGGGTATGGGCCGTGGATGTTACCGATACCTGCTGCCAAGAAGTCAATACCAGTTGCAACCATTGCTACTGCATCTTCGATTGGAGCCAATTCACCGCTACCAATGATACCATCTTCTTCACCACCGATAGTACCTACTTCAGCTTCAACTGAGATACCTTTAGCGTGTGCCAATTCTACAACTTCTTTAGCTTTTGCAAGGTTTTCTTCTACTGGAAGGTGTGAACCATCAAACATGATAGAAGTATAACCAACTTCGATACATTCAAGAGCATCTTCGTAGTGACCATGGTCAAGGTGAATAGCAACTGGAACTGTGATGTTCATTGATTCAATCAAGTCTGCAATCAAGTTACGAGCTACTTTGTAACCACCCATGTACTTAGCTGCACCCATTGAAGTTTGGATAAGAACAGGAGCTTGTTTCGCTTCTGCTGCACGCAAGATAGCTTGAGTCCACTCAAGGTTGTTTGTGTTAAATCCACCAACTGCATAACCGTTGTCACGCGCTGCTTGGACAAATTTTTCTGCTGAAACTAATGGCATTTCGAAAGCCTCCTAATATTTTTTGAGGTTGCACCTCATACTCCTCTATTCTACCATTTTTATTTTGAAAATGCTAGTTGAAACCATATTTTTGAGAAAACTTTCACATGTATTTTCATGAAACTCCCTGCAAATTGGACAACAGACGGTAGAAAAGGGGGTAGTGTAACCACTCATATTATTACAAAACAAAAAAGACTAGCCTCAGCTAGTCTACTATGCGGAGAGTGGGACTTGAACCCACACGACCTAAAGCGGTCACAGGATCCTTAGTCCTGCGCGTCTGCCAATTCCGCCATCCCCGCTCAACACAAGAACTAGTATAACATGAGGAGGGGGCCTTGTCAATACTTTTTAATTACTTTTTGAAATCTTTTGAGTTGATTTATGCTTGCAAAGTATTCAGCCCTCTAAGCAAAATATCCTACAAAAAAGTATGTAAAAATCACAAAGAGGGCTAACCACTTTAAACGTGAGGAAAAGGAGAATCGCTACCAAGAAAAACGATAGGCTGTTTGTGAGAAGAAACAATCACCTTGTTCCAACAAAATAGATCCAAAACTATCAACATTACATACATTCGGAAGCCCCTGGCATTCTAGACTAAAGGCGCCATGGAAAGCCGCTAACTCTTCAACCGGGAAATTTAACAACGGATGGTTGATTGGTTACAACACTTAGTTTAATTTTCCCATCAGGGCTTAATACCTCTACGGGAGTTGCTACATCTTCCAATATCCATGGGTGATCATAGCCTTTTACGAGGAGATTCTGAGTGTGTTGGCTATTAAAGCCCTGAGAAAACGAAGCAAAATCTCTAAAATCAAAAGGCGTTTCAATTACTTCTTCCAAAACTCCAATTGGAAGATTATCCTCACCAAGTGGGACATAGCGATCTGCTGCAATTCTGATTTGATGTTTCGCTACAGACTGTTGGAAATCACCTGTCAAATTAAAATAAACATGGTTGGTTGGATTAAAAATGGTTTCCTTAATGGTATCCTTATCAGACTCTGCCCGATACTCTACAAAAAGTTCATTTTCATCCGACAATCGATAAGTTGCTAAAACACGTACATCACCAGGAAATCCATTGAAACCATCCTTTAAGGTAATACCAAAGGTAACTTGGTTATTCTCCTGCTCTACACTTGTCTCCCAGTATTGCTCATTTGCAGTATCAGTCCCACCATGGAGGGTTCGACCCGGCTCATTTTCTGTAAGACAGTACTTCACTCCATTTATTTCTGTTTGTGCCCCCGAAATACGACCTGCAACTGGAACAATTGTAGAACCAGGCTACAAATTTGTTCATCTATACTCCTCATCTGTTGAAGCAGAAAGGCGAACATTCCGAACCCCTCCATCTTCCTCAAGAAGAGCTTCAACGATATGAGCTCCAAAATTTGTCAAACCAACCTTCATACCATTAGCATTCGAAAGGAAGAAATGAAGGGCTTCTCCCTTTCCAAACTGACTTTGTTCAATCATACGAACTCCTATTTTTATTGATTTAATATATGAATAGTATATCTTTAATAGACCATAATGAAAAGGAATCTACAAGAATTCCTTTTTCATCTTATACTAATTATTCTAGCGCTCTGCTTGGCGTTCTGCAAACTCCTCATCGGTCATCATCGAACCACCAAAGTTGGCCGAAGAAGCAAAACGTGTATAACGACGCAGCCAACCACTTGCTATTTTAGGCTTGAATGATTTTAAGTGACGACGACGTTCAGCAAGTACTTCATCATCCACAAGAACATCTATCGTGCGATTGATCAAATCAATCGCTATCTCATCTCCATCCTCTATCAAAGCAATATTTCCACCAGCAGCTGCCTCTGGAGAGACGTGACCAATCGCAATCCCTCTAGTTGCACCAGAGAAACGACCATCCGTTATAAGTGCAACATCTTTCCCCAAACCTCGACCGACAATTTTTGAAGTAGGAGCTAACATTTCTGGCATCCCAGGTCCGCCTTGTGGCCCCTCGTAACGAATCACAACAACATGACCTTTCTGAACTGTACCATTATCAATTGCCTCAAGCGCTTCATCTTGAGAGTCAAAGCAAAGAGCCTCACCTTTAAATGTTTTTACAGAAGGGTCTACCCCACCTACCTTAATAACGGAACCGTCTTGGGTAATATTCCCATAAAGAATGGATAAGCCACCAACTGGTGAGTATGGATGATCTAATGGATGAATAACCTCTTCATTCTTAATCTCACAACCTGAAACATTCTCTTTCAAAGTTCTACCGGTTACAGTTATGCGATTCCCTTTGATAGAACCATTCTTAATCAATTGATTGATAATCGCTGAAACCCCTCCCGCCTCATGTACATCATGCATAGTGTAAGCTGATGACGGAGATAATTTAGAAAGATAAGGTGTTTTTTCAGCGATTTCATTAATATCTTTCAAATCATAGGGAATCCCAGCTTCTCTGGCAATGGCTAGCGTGTGTAATACTGTATTCGTTGAACCTCCCATTGCCATATCCAAAGCAAACGCATCATCTATTGCTTCTTTCGTTACAATGTCTCTAGGTTTAATATTCTTTTTAACATTTTCCATTAAGTATTTGGCAGCTTGGCGAACAAGTTCTCGTCGTTCATCAGACACTGCAAGAATTGTACCATTCCCTGGCAATGCAAGTCCCAATACCTCCATCAAACAATTCATTGAATTGGCTGTAAACATTCCCGAACAAGAACCGCAAGTCGGACAAGCATTTTTTTCTAGAAATTCAAACTCCTGTTCTGACATTTCCCCAGCTTGGTAGCTACCAACTGCCTCAAATAGACTAGAAAGGCTGGCATGATGCCCTGTCATATCGACACCACCCTTCATAGGTCCTCCAGAACAAAATACTGCCGGAACATTGGTTCGCATAGCTGCTAAAATCATTCCAGGAGTAATCTTATCGCAGTTTGGAATATAAAAAACTCCATCAAACCAATGCGCATTGATGACTGTTTCAGCCGCATCTGCTATCAATTCCCTTGAAGGCAAACTGTATCTCATTCCAATGTGTCCCATGGCAATACCGTCATCAACCCCAATGGTGTTAAACTCAAACGGAATCCCACCAGCTTCCCTTATCGCTTCTTTTGCCACATCCGCCAACTCTCTCAAATGTACATGTCCAGGTACAATATCGATGTAGGAATTGCAAATCGCAATAAAGGGTTTTTGAAAATCCTTTGCAGATTTCACTTGTCCTGTCGCGTATAATAAGCCACGCGCAGGAGCCTTGTCAATCCCGATTTTTATCATATCACTTCTCATTGGATTCTCCTTATATTTAAAATGATTCCTCACATAACATGTTACCACTTTAAAAGTGAATGTCAATAAATTTTCAGAAAATTTGGTCATTTTTGTTTTCGATCTCTCTGTGAATCGATTCATTCACTGGCACATTATTCCTCTCCATAGACTAAGAATGGTAGGAAGGGGTTTCACAACATGATAGGATAGAGCAATGTATCAAGAAATATGATAAATGATACTCCATACAAAAAGAGACCAGGTTTGCCCAGTCTCAGGATACTTAAAGCAAATTTGACTACAGTATTATTTTTGCTCGACGAAGATAATCTCCAACCGAAACAGTCTCTGACTTTCCTCGTTCTCCCGTTTCTAGGCTCAGGCTGAAACAGTCACTTGAACTTCCCTCAATCTCCTATTTCTGGGCTCGGGCTTTCTGTGGTCACTTTCTTATTTCAAGGTGACCATCTGAAACAGTTCCCCGAACTGTTTCACTCCTCATCATCTTCGCTACTTGTTAATAAGGAATTGACATAAAGTAAATTGCTTCTACCAAACTACACATAGTCTACAGCTTCACCTAATAGAACGCCGTTCAAGAAATCAATGACCATAGGCATGTTCATACCTGCATATAGATCAAATTAACCACCATCGAATAATTTACGAGAAACTACAATAGCTGGTGCTCCCCCCAACAAATCTGGTAAGCAGAGTAGAGCGTTAAAAGTAATATTTGTCACCATTGCATAATAGTGATCCTCCTTTAAAATTTTTCAAAAAATCCGAACGTTATCTAACCTTATCCAATAATGGCATAAAGTCTTTAGGTGAATCGCCAGGAACCATTTGAGCGAAGAGCTTCACACCCTTAGCTGCCAATGCATCAAAATCTGCAATATCTTTCTACCACATTGATTGAACGTGTGACAGACCGTGTTTCAGGAGTCTGAGACATATTCCCAACGTTATGTTCAGGAAGGCTTACACCATACTCCACTAGGCGAAGGAAATTTTTAGGACGACATGCTACAATAAGCAAGAGTCGAGTATCATATTTTCCTTCTTTAATATTATTTGCAGCTTTATCAATCGGTAAAATAGAAAGTTTTACCCCTAGAGGACAACCCAACTTCAATCCTCGTTTTTCAATGTCGTTTTGAGCAACTGCGTCATCAATTACCATAATACGACCAATATTCAATTTAGTCGTAATCCATAAATTAGCAACTTGACCATGAATCAAACGACCATCGATACGTGTAGCAATAATTGCCATACTCATTTTTCCTTTATTTTAAATCTTTATAGATGGGTTCTTGAGAAAAAGGTAATCTTTCTCTATATTTTCCTTCCGTCTCAAAGACGACTATTTCATTCTCTCCTTTCTTTAAGTATCCTTTTGGAATATAGAGATAGAGAATCGGACCTTTTTCCCAGAAACGTCCAATATTTACATTGTTTACAAATACAACACCTTTACCAAAGCCAGTCATGTCTATGTAAGTATCCGCCAAATCTGACAAGTTACAAGTATAGCGATAGAATGCAGGCTGATTTTCTTGCCAAGTCTTACTATAATCAAGAGCTGAAACCGACTCAATTGGTAGTGGATAGATTTTCCAGTTTCCAATAAAGTGCAGGTCTGCCATCGCTCCTCTTCCCAATCCTTTAGATTGAGTTGGAGCTGTTAGTTTGTGGCCGTAGTTGACACGTCCCCTATTCTCCACAAAAATAGCTAAATCCAATCGCTTGCTTTTGAAATCTAGCGTAATGTCTTCACCAATCTCCGTTTGATATTGTGTTGTAACCTTACACCCATCAGCAAAAACATGAATCCGATCCCGACCATCAATCACACGAAAACGTTCTACTTCTTCCTTGTCTTGTTCCAATTCGGTTTTATAGAGAATATAGCCAGTGGGTTGATTAAATTGTTCCATATTCTTAGGATAGAATGAATGATGACACTCGCTGATGGCATCAATGGTTTCAAACAAACTAACTCTATTCACTAACTCAGCTGGCTCAAACGCCTTAGCTTTTTTCACTATTGGTTCTGCATAGTCTAATTCTGGATATCTTTCCATCATCAGTTTTTGAAGAATGTAAAACTTCTGCGTTGGATTTCCAGCTTCATCTAGAATTGCATCATAATCATAAGATGTCACCTGAGACAAATCAATTTGACCTCGCGCAGAGCATCCATTCATGAAACCAAAGTTCGTACCTCCGTGAAACATGTAGAGATTAATCGAACCAAGTTCAATGCAATCCATGACTGACTGAGCTAGTTCTTCTGGCTCACAACGAATCACTTCATCACCCCAGCAATTGAACCATCCATCCCCAAAATTCCATGCACATCAGTGGCCAAGTCTTTCCATATTCATCAAAGAAAGCTTGCATCATCTGAAAATTTTCGTTCGCTCTTGAACCAAAATTTTCAGTGACCAATATATCATCAGTAATGAGTGAACCTGCACGCAAACAAGCTCTCCATGGACCATCTGATGTGAAGAACGGAGCAGTCAGACCATGTTTACGCATCAAATTCGCAACCTATTTTAAGTAGTCTTTTTCTTCACCTTAGGAACCATACTCATTTTCAACTTGAAACACGAGAATGGTTCCTCCTTGTGCGAGCTGGAACTTATCTAATTTAGGAAGAAGAGAAGCGTAATATTCATCTAAGTGCTTCAAATACGTAGGATCACTCGAACGCACTCTCAGCTCTTCCTTCATCAACCAAGCGGGGAGTCCACCTCATTCCCACTCTGAACAAATATAGGGGGAAGGACGTACAATTGTATAAAGCCCTAGTTCTTGAGCAATTCTTAGAAATCGTTCAACATCTAGAATTCCGTCAAAACAAAAATGTCCTTTTTTAGACTCATGCAAATTCCAAGGAACATAAGTCTCAACCGTATTAAACCCAAGAGCCTTTAGGTTGAATAAAGAATGATACCAGTCATCTGGATGTACTCGAAAATAGTGAATTGCACCAGATAATATTTTAAATGGCTTTTCATCTAAATAGAATTGATCTTTTATCTGAAAATCACTCATTTCTACCTCCATGCAATCGTTTATTTTTTCTATTAGTATATCAACTCTTTCTTATGGTTATGTCCAGTACTTTTGGAAAAAATTTTTATATTTTTTTAAGCAAATAGATATAAAATAATAAATGGGTATTTTTTGCTAAAAAAGCTCCGGAATCATACTAATATCTTTTGATTTTTGTTAGATAATTTAGTATACTAATTACAGAAAGGAGGTATAAAATGAAAGTCCCTAAATATCAACTAATCCAGAATAGCCTTCGTCAACAAATCATTTCGGGAAAATTTGAAAATGGTGATAAATTTTATACAGAAGCAGAATTAACGAAGTTATACAATGTAAGTTCAATTACTGTTATTCGAGCTGTCAATGAGTTAGTTAAAGATGGTTATTTAATTCGCCAACAAGGGAAGGGTACGTTTGTTTCCCGTTCGCGTAAGGGCCGTTTGGTTGAATTTTCAGATGTTGAAATTTTCCCAATTGAAAATGAGCAAGTAATTGTTCTTGCTTGTCAGAAGGGAAATGATACACGAATTCTCGAGAAATTGAACTTAGATAAGAATGACTACTATTATAAAATCGTTCGTATTCGTAAAGCCGACGGAATTCCATTTATTTATCATAATTCTTACATACCTCAACGTTATATTCAAACGCCTGATGCTCCTCTTGAACATTTCCAATCGATCTATCAGCGTCTAAAAATTGATTTTAATATCCACATGTTCGAAGAACCCTTTGTTGAAACAAACGAAGTAAGCTTCCCAACACCCGTGGAAATTGCTAAGGGGTTAGAAATTGATCCAAATCAACCAACTATTTTGCAAAATAAATTGACAACCAATAGTGCTAGTGGAGAAATTATCGAATATACTGAAACTTATAAACATTGGAAATACTATAAATTTGAAATCTCAGCGAATAACCGATAATTCCTTTTGAAACAAACACTTTGCTTCCAATAAATTATAAAAAGATTGTATATAATGGTCATTAATCTGACTTTATATACAATCTTTTTATTATTTACATCATTTACAGAGTTAGTTTTCATTCTTTGGCTTATGAACCATCCGATACCGAAATTGGTCAGCCCTCGCAATGCTAAACGTATACTCAATAATACGATTCTTATCATTGTATGATTTTCGTAACAAATGAAGGACAGGGCTATTTCCCCTTACCCCCAAGAGCTTCGCTTCATTATCCAAGGCAATACTAGCATAAAACTCTTCGACCGCCATTCGAATAAATTGATTATATTTTTTAGAGAATACCTCGTATAATGCTGTATTGTCCAAATCTGCAATAGTTAGGCCATCAAATAAAGAGGCAGGAATGTAGGTACGCTCCAACATCATCGGAATACCATCTGCCAAACGTAGTCGTTCTAATTCATAAACATGTTCACCAATATCAATCATCAACTGCTGTGAAATATATTCCGAAGCTTCTATTTCTTGAAATGAAAGAATAATAGTTTGTGGTACCTTACCCATCACTTTCATTTGCTCGGTAAAGCTATAAACCTGAGATAAATCAACAGCTGGTTCTGAAATTTCCGAAACATAGGTCCCTTTACCATGTTTTTTATAGACCAAACCACGTTTTTCTAATTCTTGTAACGCAAGCCGAACTGTAATACGACTTACACCATATAAATGCGTTAATTCTCTCTCCGAAAACAATTTTTCATTTGGCACCATGCTTTCTCGAATTTTCACTTCCAACTCATCCACTAATTGTAAATAGAGTGGTTTTTCTTGCCCATTAATTGACATAGCGCAACCTCACTTCAACTAGGTATATCATATTATACTGTTATTATTTCATTTTTTAATAAAATAGACTTTCCAAACCAAAAAATATTCATTCAGATGAGGAATCTAGTTTCCACTCGAAATACTTTAACTTGCATGACGAGTATGTTTGTTCATTAAATAAAACTAACTTCATCAGGCAATGTTATAGTTTCTTGTCCTTGCTTATCTACAACTAATACTGTAGAAGGATAAAATGGATCGAAACGACTTGACAAAATCAACCGCCAACACATTTTTATACCCTTCTTGTGAGAAAACTAGGGTAATTTTACCACCTCGGTTTTTAATAGAAAATTGAATCACACTTTTCAAAGGGATAACTCCCTTTAAATAGTTATCAATGACGTACCAGAAACTATCAATCACTTCACCTGGGAGCGAAGTGACAATACCAAAACTTGCATATCTTCCTACCGTCTTATCAAATGCCATCTTTCTACCTCACAGTAAGAAAAAAGCCTGCTAAACAGGTTTTTCTTGAATAACTTTATCGACTTCTCAGTTCTAAATAGCGCTTATACCAGATATTTACATAGGCAGGAGAGAATGGCCCACGCTGATGATTAATCCAATCAACCAATATTTTTACATTTTCCTTCAAAATATAATCAATATCATCTGAATACTTCATATCCTTGCGATGTCGTTCATATTCATCCACATCAAGTAATCTTTTTTCACCATCTGCAAAGACTTTCACATCCAAATCATAATCAATATATTTGAGTGCTTCGTTGTCTAATACAAACGGACTAGCAAGATTACAATAATAAGATACACCATTTTCACGAATCATTGCAATGATATTAAACCAGTATTTTTTATGAAAATATACGATAGCTGGTTCTCTTGTTACCCAACGTCTGCCATCATTTTCTGTCACTAAAGTATGATTATTGACTCCAATGATTGCATGTTCTGTTGTCTTTAATACCATGGTATCACGCCAAGTGCGATGGATTTTTCCGTCATGCTTATAACTTTGAATTGTAATAAAGTCGCCTTCTCTTGGTAATTTCACACTGTTACCAACTTTCTACAATTTCAATTTATCTTCATTATTATATCATATTTTTGACATATGTGAAAATATTTCATCACAGATAATTCCTAAGGACTGCCTGAATCTGATCGAACTCGAAACCTCTCCTCGCTAAAGCCTGAATCAAACGTTGCTTCAACTCATATCCATCATATTTTCGACTATATTTTCGATACAGTTTCTCTAATTCCTTACTAATTAAATCGGCTTCCATATTGTCATCTGCAGAAATATCTAACTGACCAACCGTTTTTCTTGCCAAGTCATAGGTAAAACCCTTATTCATTAATCCTTGAACAATCTTATCCTGCAGAGCTCGAATAGGTAATTTATCCTGATACTTTCTAAGCAATTTTTCAGCAACCTTTTCAATCAGATTAGAAAAATCTACCTCAACTAAACAACTATCAATAACAGATTTAGAAATCCCTTTCGCGATTAATTTCTGCCGAATCAAAGCCGGACCCTTGTCACCATTCAACCCATTTTGATGAACGTAGGTTTCCACATAACTCTTATCATCAATCCATCTCTCTTCTTGTAGAGCGGTAATAATCTTTACAGCATTTGCCTCTTTAATTTCATATTTTTTTAAATAATCCAACACTTCTTTTTTTGTTCGTTGTTTGAAAGATAGAAAGTATAATGCTATATTTTTTCCATAAGAGAATTGAGCAAAATCACGAATTTCTTGAAGTTCATTTTCTGTGATTTCCTTATCCTTACTTAGCATAAAACGAACAATGGTATCCTCAGTAATATACAAAGACTCTTGACTATCAAGCTCTAATAAATATAGTCTTTTTTTCTTTTCAATTTTTGTTATTCTCATTCTTTCATTATACAGGAATTTTCGGTAAAATAATAATATGAATCTAAAAGTTAATCAACGAATCCCCTTAAAAATTAAACGAATGGGCATCAATGGAGAAGGAATAGGTTTTTATCAAAAAACGCTTGTCTTTGTTCCCGGTGTTCTTAAAGGTGAAGAAATATATTGTCAAATTACCTCAATCAAACGGAATTTTGTTGAGGCAAAGTTATTGAAAATCAACAAGCAATCCAAATTCCGTGTCACACCACCTTGTGCTATTTATGAAGCCTGTGGCGGTTGCCAAATCATGCACCTCCGCTATGATAAGCAATTGGATTTTAAAAAAGACTTGCTACAGCAAGCACTAAAAAAATTCAAACCTTCTGGCTACGAACAATACACCATCCATCCAACCATTGGAATGGATCAGCCCAGCCACTACCGTGCTAAATTACAATTTCAAACTCGTACTACTAAAGGCAGCGTCAAAGCTGGATTATATGCAGAAAATTCACATCGTCTAATTGGAATTACTGACTGTTATGTCCAGGATCAAGAAACACAGAGAATTATTAACAGTGTTGCGGAACTCCTCACTAAGCACCGTATCCCAATTTACAACGAACGCAAGGAACAAGGTGTTCGCACTGTCATGGTACGTAGAGCTCGTCAGACGGGACAAGTCCAACTAATTTTTATCACCTCTTGTCAAGTTAATCTAATCAAACTAATTGATGAACTCATCAGTCAGTTTCCAAGTATCGTTACAATTGCCTTAAACTGGAACAGACAAAAAACAAGTGAAGTCTATGGAGAAAAAACTGAAATACTGTGGGGGAAACAAGCTATTGATGAGGCTGTTTTGGACTATGAATTTTCTCTATCACCTCGGGCATTTTACCAATTAAATCCCCAGCAAACCGAAGTACTTTACAATGAAGCAGTAAAAGCCTTGGATATTTCTGGAGACGAAGACCTCATAGATGCTTACTGCGGAGTAGGTACGATCGGCTTTGCCTTTGCCAGAAAAGTCAAATCATTACGTGGTATGGATATTATTCCCGAAGCAATTGAAGATGCAAAAGCAAATGCTAGACAAATGGGCCTAACGAATGCACATTATGAAGCCGGTAAAGCAGAAGACATAATTCCAAAATGGTATCAAGAAGGATATCACGCAGATGCACTCATTGTTGATCCTCCACGGACTGGAATAGACGGAAAACTCCTAAAAACAATCCTTAAGTACAGACCATCAAAAATGGTCTATGTTTCTTGCAATGTTTCAACACTCGCAAGAGACCTGGTTGAATTAACTAAATCCTACCAGGTTGAATATATTCAATCTGTTGACATGTTCCCTCATACCGCTAGAACAGAAGCGGTTGTGAAATTAACAAGAACCGAATAACTCATCATCGTAACTGCCCAATAACAAGGTATCTATCCAATCACTCCTTCCTCCAGTATACTGTTATAAAAAACAAACTGGAGGAT
>NZ_JBMVJC010000027.1:0-31245 GCF_049893385.1 Streptococcus sp. VTCC 12905
CCCTCTTGAAATGAGGAACAAGGCCGTCGCCTAATCTTTTATTATTTCATTGTCCACTTGACAGGGAGCTGTTCATTGTTTGGGTGTAAAAGGTTTATTCATTGGGTCTGCTCCTTATTTTTTCTTAGCAGAATCTGCTTCCAATTTTTGCAGATAGGCAATGGCAGACAGGGCTAGACTGGCAAAGAGGCCCATCATGCCACCGAAGAGGAGGGATTTTATGTGGAAGATGGAATCCAGTAGGGGAAGTTGGAGGCTAAAGAGGTCTGCCAGCCCAGCAAAGAGGCTAGATAGCAGTGCAACTCCCAGTCCCCAAAGAATTGGGTTAAGGGGCCGACCTTGTCTTTCCTCAGGGCTAAGCTCATCCAAGTCATATTGGGGCAAGTCAGCATGGAGGGTCTGCATATTGACGATACCTAGCAAGATAAAGCTAAAGAGAGCAATTATCATTGGATAATAGGTAGCCACCTCCAGAGGATAGCGGTAGACTAGGAAGTAGGCGATGGCATTTCCGAGAGCTAGGAAGTAGAAGTAGTAGATAAAGGCCTGTCCGCCGATAGCATCAGCCTCGGCCTGTCGGTATTCGTCTAAAGGACCGCGGATACCATAAAAACGTTTAATCATATTTTTGATCCACTTGGGTTCTTCTTTGGCAATAGCAGAGTTGACAGTTAGGTTTTCTGCCTTTTTCATGCGTTTACGAAGAGCGATTTCGATATAAATTCCCATGAAAACACCACCTAGACAGGCTGCAAGGAATTTTCGGAGGTCAAATAAATGGTCGAGCGGGTTGAGCCCCTCCATCCAGGCACCAAAAACAACAGTCCAAATGTACATAACGGCAGTGAAATAGAGGGCGAATTTGATACTTGCTCCTTTGAGCTGCTTCTGTTCCTTACTAGTCAGTTCTTCTACATCTAAACTGTCCACTTGGTTGTGACGCATCTTGGATGTCATATACATACTGGCGGAAAGAGTGGATAGGAATAGAGCCGTTGGATAGCCATAGGCAACGACTTCTGGGTAGCGTTTGGATAGAGCGAGTGCCAGTAGGTTAAGAGCCATGGTGCCCCAAAAGAGCAGGATAAAGCAGGTATTGCCTAGTCGGAAGGCTTCTTTTTTGCGAAATTCATCCAAAGGCCCTGCGATACCGTAAAATCGTTTGATTAATTTATCTTGAAAGGTTTCTTTTTTCATAAGCAGCTCCTATTTTTGATCGAACAATGGTAAGATGTAAACAAAGCCTAAGAAGTAGATGGTTCCAGCAATCAGCACTTGTAGCCAAAATTTTGCTTGGCTGATGGTGTGCAAGATTTCTGCTCCGCTATTGCCCCAAAGCTGAAAGAGGACAAAGAGCGGGATAAAAATAAGGGTAGAGATAAGGTTTTTGCGTGTATTCTTTTTCATGATATTTTCTTTTCTATTCATTCCAAAAGAGGCTATTGAGATCGGTCTGTAAAGCTTTGGCTAGGTTGATACAGAGGTCTAGCGAGGGATTGTATTTGTTGTTTTCAATCATGTTGATGGTTTGCCTGGATACGCCGATGGCTTTGGCTAGATCCAGCTGGGAAATACCTAGCAGTAGGCGATAATCTTTGACACGGTTCATGGGTTCTCCTTTCGTGTAAAATATATGCGACATTCTATTGTAAAGAGAGAGGATAGACTAGCTATCCTTATGCACGATGTCAATTATATGCGACGGTTGGTTGTAAAAAATGAGGGAGACCTCTCTGTTGATGTCAACTATATGCGACATATTTCTTTACTGTTAGTATATACCTATTCATATAAGTTGTCCACTATATCTGACATATTTTTTGTAAAAAGTTTGCAACATCTTTTTGATTTAATTTGTGGTACAATAGAAAAGATATGACCAAGGAATTTAATCACACAACTGTTCTCTTGCATGAGACAGTCGATATGTTAGACATCAAACCAAATGGAATTTATGTAGATGCAACGCTGGGTGGAGCAGGGCATAGTGAGTATCTGCTCAGTCAGTTGACGGATGGTGGGCATCTTTATGCCTTTGATCAGGATCAGACTGCTATTGATCATGCCCATATTCGCTTGGCATCCTACATTGAAAAGGGACAAGTGACCTTTATTAGGGACAATTTTCGCAATCTCAAGACTCGCTTGGCGGAGCTAGGTGTAACAGAGATTGATGGGATTTGTTATGATTTAGGAGTATCTAGTCCACAGTTGGATGAGCGGGAGCGTGGCTTTTCTTACAAACAAGATGCTCCGCTCGATATGCGGATGAATCGTGAGGGACATTTGACAGCTTATGATGTGGTCAATAACTATGACTATCACGATTTGGTACG
The DNA here is from genome assembly GCF_049893385.1 of Streptococcus sp. VTCC 12905. NCBI lineage: Bacteria > Bacillati > Bacillota > Bacilli > Lactobacillales > Streptococcaceae > Streptococcus > Streptococcus sp. VTCC 12905. Next base: position 2,337 of record NZ_JBMVJC010000027.1, read on the forward strand.
GATTTTCTTTAAATATGGTGAGGATAAATTTTCCAAGCAGATTGCTCGTAAGATTGAACAGGCGCGTGCGGTTAAGCCGATTGAAACAACGACTGAGTTGGCTGAATTAATCAAATCAGCTAAGCCTGCGAAAGAGCTAAAGAAAAAGGGTCACCCTGCCAAGCAGATTTTCCAAGCTATTCGGATTGAGGTCAACGATGAATTGGGAGCGGCAGACGAATCTATCCAGCAGGCCATTGACTTATTGGCTCTGGATGGACGGATTTCTGTTATTACCTTCCATTCTTTAGAAGATCGTTTGACTAAACAACTCTTCAAAGAAGCGAGTACAATTGATGTTCCAAAAGGCTTACCATTTATTCCAGATAACTTGAAGGCGCCACTTGAATTGGTCAATCGTAAGCCTATCTTACCGAGTCAAGAAGAATTAGATGCAAATAATAGAGCGCATTCAGCCAAGCTGCGTGTAGCTAAGAAAGTACATAAATAGGAGAGAGTCTATGTTGCAAGAAACACGTAGAGAAGCTACCATGAGGGTCATTGGTGATAAAATAAAAACATTTGATCGCGTTGAAAAAGCATTTTATACCAGCATTATTCTATCGGGAATTATTTTAGCAATTGCGATTGTCTTTTTGCAAACAAGGCTCTTACAAGTTCAATCAGAAATGGCTAAGGTCAACCAAGAAATTAGTCAAAAGCAAGTTGAAATTGATGATGCAAAACAAGCTGCCAACGAATTACTGCGTTCGGCAAGATTGATGGAGATTGCTGAGAAGGCAGGACTATCTTTTAATAATGATAATATTGGAGTAGCAGAGTAATGCCCAGAAGAAACAATAAACTCTTGCGATATGTCTTGAAAAATCGCTATATTCCTTCCAAAAATCGGCGGAGAGTAGGACAAAGTTTACTGATAGTGTCGATTTTTGTATTTTTTATTTTCCTGATTAATTTTGCGATTATTATAGGAACGGATTCAAAGTTTGGTGTTGATCTTTCTGAAGGAGCGCAAGCAGTCCATCAAAAAGAAGTGATCATACAGGCGAAACGTGGAACCATTTATGATCGCACAGGGGTTCCAATTGCAGAAGACTCAACAACCTATACGGTTTATGCGATTATTGACAAGGAATATGTTTCTGAGTTAAAAGAAATCTTGTATGTCCAGTCGTCCCAATTTAATCAAGTTGCACAAGTATTTAATCAGTACCTTGGAATGGAGGAGGATTATGTTCTTAAGCAATTAAATCAACAAGATTTGAATCAAGTCTATTTTGGTACTTTAGGAAAAAACATTTCCTATAATACTATGACTACGATTCAAGAAAAGATGAAAGCTGCTGGAATTGAAGGAATACATTTTAACGCCAGTCCTGGTCGAATGTATCCAAATGGAAACTTTGCTTCTATATTTGTTGGATTAGCCAATCCGGTTGAAAACTCTGATGGAAGCAATAGTTTGCAAGGAGTAAGTGGTTTAGAATATTATTTAAATGATATTTTGGCTGGACAAGACGGTAAAGTTGTGTATGAAAAAGATAGTCAGGGCCGTGTTCTTCCAGGAACTGAAGAGGTCGTGACTGAGACAATTGATGGTCAAGATCTGTACACTACTCTGTCTGCAGATTTGCAAAGATCGCTTGAAACAAATATGGATACTTTCTTTAACAATGCTAAAGGTAAGTATGCAAATGCCACCTTGGTTTCTGCGAAAACTGGTGAAATTTTAGCTACAACACAACGCCCAAGTTATGACCCAGATACAAAAGAAGGGCTTGGTGCTGAAGGACTGCTAGAACGCTCCTTGCTATATCAAGAAGCTTATGAACCAGGATCGACTATGAAAGTTCTTACTGTAGCATCGTCTATTGATAACGGAACTTTCGATCCAAATGAAACTTATACCAACAATGAATATGTGATTGCAGACGCAAAAATTAATGACTGGACACTTAATGCTGGATACTCTGCGGTCACACTAAACTTTGCACAAGGCTTCTCTCTGTCCAGTAACGTTGGAATGACACTGCTTCAACAAAAAATGGGTGACGAGAAATGGTTGAATTATTTAACCAAATTCCGCTATGGCTATCCAACTCGTTTTGGTATGGGAGATGAGGTGCCAGGATTGATTCCAGAGGATAATATTGTAACTATTGCGATGTCATCTTTTGGCCAAGGTATTTCAGCTACTCAAGCACAGATGCTTCGTAGTTTTACAGCAATTGCCAATAACGGCATTATGTTGGAACCTAAATTTATTTCTGCATTGTATGACCCGAATACAAATTCGGCTCGTTTTTCAAAAGTAGAAGAAGTTGGGAACCCAGTTTCAGAAAAAGCCGCTGATGATACACTTGGCTATATGATTAATGTCGGAACGGATCCTGTATATGGGACACTCTATTCATACGATTTGCAGGGACCTTCGATAGTTGTTGATGGATATGATGTTGCAGTCAAATCTGGTAGTGCGGAGATTGCCAGTGAAGATGGGCAAGGGTATATTAAGGGTGCCTATATTAACTCTGTAGTGGCAATGGTACCTGCTGAAGATCCAGAATTTATCATGTACGTAACTATTCGACAACCGGAATCACTTAATGTTATGTCATGGCGAGACATTGTCAATCCAACTTTGAAAGAAGCTATGTTGTTGAAAGATAGTCTCAACTTAGATTCAAGTGCACCAGCTTTGGCACAAGTCTCTACGGAATCAGAATACCAGTTACCGAATGTAATTGGACAAACACCAGGTGAGACTGCTGAGGAGCTACGTCGTGAATTGATTCAACCGGTTATTCTAGGAAATGGATCAGAGATTAAAAAGGTCTCTGTAGAAGTCGGCAGTAATGTTGCAGCGAATCAACAGATTCTCTTGTTAACCAATAAATTTGAAGAAATGCCTGACCTTTATGCCTTAACCAAAGAGAATATGGATCTTTTTGCAGAATGGACGGGTATTGAGGTGACCTATAAGGGTACTGGTTCAAAAGTGGTTGATCAGAGTGTTGAAGTTGGAACTGCTTTGATGAATACAAAGAAAATTACAATTACTTTAGGAGACTAACATGCAATTTGCACTTATGTCAGGATTGGTTGCTTTTTTGGCAACTGTTCTCTTAATCCCACAATTTATTACTTTTTACCAAGCTAAACGCATTGAAGGACAACAGATGCATGAAGATGTCAAGCAACATCAATTTAAGGCAGGAACTCCGACGATGGGGGGAACTGTTTTTCTAGTAGTTGCGATTCTGGTTAGTTTTATCTTCGCAGCAACGACTCACATGTTGACTGGTGGCGTTATTGCCATTCTATTCATTTTAGCCCTTTATGGTTTGGTGGGATTCTTGGATGATTTTCTGAAAATTTTCCATAAAATTAACGAAGGCTTGAATCCTAAGCAAAAGCTTGCCTTGCAAATCCTTGGTGGTATTGTCTTCTACTTTGTGCATGTGCGAGGAGCTGGTGGGAGTGAACTAAACGTATTTGGCTATATGCTAAATCTGGGAGTTCTCTATTTTCCTTTTGTACTATTTTGGTTGGTTGGCTTTTCAAATGCTGTCAACTTGACCGATGGTATTGATGGACTTGCCTCTATCTCAGTTGTCATTAGTTTATTAGCATATTCTGTTATTGCTTATAAAGAACAGAAGTTTGATATTCTTTTAGTCTGCTTGACCATGATTGGTGGTTTGCTTGGATTCTTTGTTTACAACCACAAACCTGCCAAAATATTCATGGGAGACGTAGGAAGTTTAGCGCTAGGAGGTATGTTGGCGACAATTTCGATCGCCCTCCGTCAAGAATGGACTCTCCTCCTTATTGGTTTGGTTTATGTGCTTGAGACTTCTTCAGTGATGTTGCAGGTTTCATACTTCAAATATACAAAAAAACGCTTTGGGGAAGGTCGTCGTATTTTCCGTATGACTCCTTTCCATCACCATTTGGAGCTTGGAGGATTGACCGGAAAAGCTGAAAAATGGAGTGAATGGAAAGTTGACTTTTTCCTCTGGTCAGTCGGTCTCATCATGAGCTTGATTACCCTAGCTATTCTTTATCTATAAAATGTCAGAAACAGCAGAAATGCTGTTTTTTTACCTTTAAAAATATGGTCGGGGGGGGGGGGAAATGGAGAGAGAATTGGTGGAGGATAGAAATGGAACAATTCAATCAAGAACAGTTTTATGGAGTGGTTATTCAAACCATGACAGCTGCTAGTCGACTTCCTATGGTTAAAGTCAATCGGGAAGAATTTTTGAAGACTCGTTTTAAAGATAGTCCCTATCTAGATAAAATTATTGCGGATGGACCAACGGCGGTCTTCACTACAAAAGCTTTGCGTAAGGAAGCTGAAAAAATCATTAATGATATGACTATGAAAACATCTTTGATTTCTTTCGCAGCTGGTTTACCGGGGAATCCATTTACAGCGGTGGTGGCAGGTACTGCTGATATAGTTCAGTGTTTTGGTTTTGCCTTGAATTTGTCGCAACAAATCGCTTATCTTTTTGGTGAAGATGAATTATTTGTTGGTGAAGGGAAGGAAATTTCAGAAGAGGTTCAAATCCGCATTATTGCCTACATTGGTGTCATGTTTGGAGCAGCTGGTTCAGCAGTTCTTCTCAATAAAGTATCCAAGACAGTCGGAGCTAATATCGGTAAAAAAGTAGCTATGCAGGCTTTGACCAAGACAACTTGGTATCCCTTGGTGTAAAAGGTAGCCGCAGTGATTGGTGTGAAAATTACCAAAAAGACTGTTGAAAAGACCATTGCCAATGCAGTTCCTATTTTGGGTGGTCTGATTTCAGGAGGTTTGACCTATTTTACCTTCCAGCCCATGGGAGGGATGTTGGCAGACACATTTGTGAAAAAAATAAATGGTGTTTTCGATAGCGAACTAGAACTCAGCGAAGCCTTCAAGGCTAGTTTGGCAGAGGTAAAAGAACTAGGTATTATCGAGGCAGAATTTACTGAAGTAATTGAGAGTTAATGAGGGCGGGTATCCGTCCTTTTTGCTTGTCCACCTAAATCGTGCTATAATAGGGGGAATACAACTAAAGAGGAAACTATGAAATTTACAGATATGAAGCTCAAGCCTTATCTTCAAGAGGCATTGAAAGAAATAAACTTTGTCCAGCCGACAGAAGTTCAGGAAAAATTGATACCGGTTGTTTTGTCAGGGCGTGACTTGATTGGAGAATCAAAGACAGGATCAGGGAAAACCCATACCTTTTTGATTCCAATTTTTCAAAAATTAGATGAAGAAGTAGACCAAGTTCAAGCAGTTATTACGGCACCATCGCGCGAATTGGCAACCCAAATCTATCAGGCAGCTCGTCAGCTGGCTAGTCATTCCGAGACCGAAATTCGAGTCAGCAATTATGTAGGTGGTACAGACAAGAATCGTCAGATTGACAAGCTCCAAGCTGGGCAACCCCACATAGTCGTTGGAACACCGGGTCGAATTTATGATTTGGTGCAATCAGGAAATCTTGCTATTCACAAGGCGAAAATCTTTGTAGTGGATGAGGCTGATATGACACTGGATATGGGTTTTTTAGAAACAGTGGATAAAATTGCTGGAAGTTTGCCTAAAGATCTTCAATTTATGGTCTTCTCAGCGACTATTCCGCAAAAACTGCAACCATTTTTGAAAAAATACTTGTCCAACCCAGTTATGGAACAAATCAAGACCCACACTGTGATTTCTGATACGATTGAAAATTGGTTGATTTCGACAAAGGGTCGTGACCGTAATGCTCAGGTTTTAGAGGCAACCAAGCTCATGCAGCCTTATTTGGCAATGATTTTTGTGAATACTAAGACGCGTGCGGATGAATTGCATAGCTATCTGACAGAAAACGGTCTTCGTGTTGCAAAGATTCATGGGGACGTTCCGCCACGTGAGCGGAAACGAATCATGAATCAGGTGAAAAACTTAGACTATCAATACATTGTAGCGACCGACTTGGCTGCTCGTGGTATAGATATTGAGGGTGTCAGCCATGTCATTAATGATGCCATTCCTCAGGACCTTTCTTTCTTTGTACACCGTGTCGGTCGTACAGGACGTAACGGTTTACCGGGTATTGCCATTACCCTTTATCAACCGAGTGATGACGAAGATATTCGAGAATTAGAAAAACTAAATATAAAATTCTTACCTAAAGAAATGAAAAATGGTGAGTTTGTTGATACCTATGACCGTGATCGTCGTGTAAACCGTGAAAAGTCTCGTGAAAAACTAGATTTGGAAATGATTGGTTTGGTCAAGAAGAAAAAGAAAAAAGTCAAACCAGGCTACAAAAAGAAAATTCAGTGGGCTGTCGATGAAAAGCGTCGGAAGAACAAACGGGTTGAAGCGCGTGCTAAAGGCCGTGCGGAACGGAAGGCGAAACATCAAACCTTTTAAGAGTACTGAGGGAATACAATGTTACAAAATATTTTAAGCTTTTATTTACAAGGACTCTTGATCGCAGCGATTTTTGTTATTGTGATTAGTTTTATTTGGTTTTTAATCCGCGCTAGCAAGGGCGTAGATAAGACCTTACAAGAACGACACGACTTTTTATTTGATTTACTGATGATTAATGTTATGACGATTCCGATTGTGGCTTTTGGAGTCGTCAGTATCATTTTGATGATAAAAGTATAGAGGGAAAGAATCATGTACGATACAATTGTAATTGGTGCAGGCCCAGCCGGGATGACAGCAGCGCTGTATGCGGGGCGGAGCAATCTAAAAGTGGCCTTATTAGAACGTGGTATATATGGCGGACAGATGAACAATACCGCTGAAATCGAAAACTATCCGGGTTACGACCATATATCAGGTCCCGCCTTGGCGGAAAAGATGTTTGAGCCTCTGGAAAAATTTGGAGTGGATCATATTTTTGGAACCTTGATTCGAATTGAAGAGGATGGTCCTATTAAAAAAGTTATCACTGAAGATGGCGTTTTGGAAACCAAGTCAATCATTCTGGCTATGGGTGCAAAACATCGCTTGCTTGGTGTGCCTGGAGAAGATACTTACAATAGCCGTGGTGTTTCATACTGTGCAGTTTGTGACGGTGCTTTCTTTAGGGGTCAAAAACTCTTGGTTGTCGGAGGTGGCGATTCTGCGGTAGAAGAAGCTTTATTCTTGACTCAATTTGCCGAGTCAGTGACCATTGTTCACCGAAGAGACCAGCTTCGTGCTCAAAAGGTTATTCAAGACCGTGCATTTGCCAACGAAAAAATAAATTTTATCTGGGATAGCGTAGTGGAAGAAATCAAGGGTGATGACCTTCGCGTGCAAAGTGTTGTTATTAAAAATGTAAAAACAGAAGAAGTCAGTGAACTTGATTTTGGTGGCATCTTTATCTATGTTGGTTTGGATCCGATGACAGAATCGGTTGTAGATTTAGGAATTACGGATGAAGCTGGCTGGGTCGTTACAAATGAAAAAATGGAAACGAGCAAAGCTGGTATTTATGCCATCGGCGATATTCGCCAAAATCAACTTCGTCAAATTGCAACTGCAGTTGGAAATGGAGCAGTTGCTGGACAAGAAGTTTACAACTACATCACAGAACTAGTTGAATAGGGGAATACAATGTTTCATATTTATGATATTCAGAAAAATCCAGATGGTATTTCCTTCGAAAAGACCTTGGATTTACATGAAGAATTGCAGGCACGAAATAGTGAAGTTCTAGGATTGTCACCTGTACAAGTATCTGGTAATGTTCGATTTGAGTCAGGCTTGTTTTTTTTAGATTATCAGATGACCTATGATATCACCTTGGCTTCTAGTCGTTCACTACAACCAGTGGTTTTACATGAGGCTCAAAAGGTCAATGAGCTGTTTGTAGCTAACGAAGCCGTACTCAAAGAACAAGTTTTGATTGATGAAGATATGGTTTTAGTGGTGGAGAATGATCAGATTGTCCTAGATGAAAGCGTGGCGGATAATATCTTGCTAGCTATTCCAATCAAGGTATTGTCACCTGATGAAGAAGCTGAAAAGGACTTGCCGGCAGGTCAATCATGGACATTGATGACAGAAGAAACCTTCCAGCAGCAAGCACAAGAAAAGAAAGAGGCTAATAGCCCCTTTGCTCAATTGCAAGGACTATTTGAAGAGGATGAATAGTCCAAGCCTTTGGATGGTTAAATTTTCAGAAAATTCTTGTCAATTTTGGGTTTTCGGTGTATAATGAAAAAGATACTAACAAGAGGAGTAAACTAATGACAAAAGCAAATTTTGGTGTTGTAGGGATGGCTGTTATGGGCCGCAACCTTGCGCTTAACGTTGAGTCACGTGGCTATACAGTAGCTATTTATAACCGTTCTGCTAATAAGACTGAGGATGTGGTGGCAAGCAACCCTGGAAAAAACTTGGTACCTAGTTATGATGTAGAAAGCTTTGTTGCTTCTATTGAAAAACCTCGCCGTATCATGTTGATGGTTCAAGCTGGACCTGGTACAGATGCAACAATCCAAGCATTGTTACCACACTTGGATGAAGGCGATATCTTGATTGATGGCGGTAACACTTTCTATGAAGACACAATCCGTCGTTCTAAAGAATTAGCAAACTCAGGAATTAACTTTATCGGAACAGGTGTATCTGGTGGTGAAAAAGGTGCTCTTGAGGGTCCTTCTATCATGCCTGGTGGTCAAAAAGAAGCCTATGAGTTGGTAGCAGACGTTTTAGAAGAAATTTCAGCAAAAGCCCCAGAAGATGGTGCGCCATGTGTTACATACATTGGTCCGGATGGTGCTGGTCATTATGTTAAAATGGTTCACAATGGTATCGAGTATGGAGATATGCAATTGATCGCTGAATCATATGATTTGATGCAACATTTACTCGGCTTGTCTGTTGATGAAATGGCTGATATTTTCACTGAGTGGAATAAGGGTGAATTAGATAGCTACCTGATTGAAATCACTGCGGATATCTTGAAACGCAAAGATGATGAAGGCCAAGATGGACCAATCGTTGATTATATTTTGGATGCTGCTGGTAACAAGGGTACTGGTAAATGGACTAGCCAATCATCACTTGATTTGGGTGTGCCATTATCATTGATCACAGAGTCTGTATTTGCTCGTTATATTTCTACATACAAAGAAGAACGTGTGGCTGCAAGTAAAGTGCTTCCAAAACCAGCTCCGTTTGCCTATGAAGGGGATAGGGCTGAATTGGTCGAAAAAATCCGTCAAGCCCTCTACTTTTCAAAAATTATGTCTTATGCACAAGGCTTTGCACAATTACGCGTAGCATCTAAAGAAAACAACTGGAACCTACCATTTGGTGAAATCGCAAAAATCTGGCGTGCGGGTTGTATCATTCGTGCTCGCTTCTTGCAAAAAATTACAGATGCATACGGCCGTGATGAAGATTTGGCAAACTTGCTTTTGGATGAATACTTCCTTGATGTAACAGCGAAATACCAACAGGCTGTTCGTGATGTTGTTGCTTTGGCAGTTCAAGCAGGAGTTCCTGTACCAACTTTTTCTGCAGCGATTACATACTTTGATAGCTATCGTGCTGAAAACTTACCAGCCAACTTGATTCAAGCACAACGTGATTATTTTGGTGCTCACACATATAACCGTAAAGACAAAGAAGGTGTCTTCCATTACGACTGGTATAGCGAATCAAAATAAGAATAGATGGGCGTGAGAGCGCCCTTCTTTCTAGTCATGATTCGATTCCTAAACCATGTAACTATAGAAAAAGGATGAACAATGGCTAAGAAAATTTTGATTGCTGGGAAAGAGCGTAATCTTTCACATTTTGTTTCCATGGAACTTCAGAAGAAGGAGTATATCGTTGATTATGCTTCAACAGGGAAAGAAGCTTTATCTCTAGCTCATGAGACAGACTTTGATTTGGTTTTGATGAGTTTCCAATTATCCGATATGTCCAGCAAGAAGTTGGCTAAGGAGCTTCTTGCAATCAAACCTGCTACGGTGATGATTGTAGTTGTCGAACCAACAGAAGTGGCTGACCATGGGGAAGATATATTGACGTATGCGGTATTTTACGTTGTGAAGCCATTTGTTATTAGTGACTTGGTGGAACAAATTTCCGATATTTTCCGTGGTAGAGATTTTATTGAAACGAATTGTAAACAGGTTCATTTGCATGCGGCCTATCGAGATTTAAAAGTTGATTTTCAAAACCGAACGGTCACTCGGGGAGATGAGTTAATCAACTTGACACGGCGAGAATATGATTTGCTGGCGACGTTGATGAATAGTCCGGAACCAGTTAGCCGAGAACAGCTTCTTGAACGGGTCTGGAAGTATGAAGCGGCCTCTGAAACCAATGTTGTGGATGTCTATATCCGTTATCTTCGTGGAAAATTAGATGTTCCAGGACAGGCTTCCTATATTCGGACGGTACGTGGTGTTGGCTATACCATGAGAGATTAGAGACAAGAGAGAGTGTAAAGCTCTTTCTTTTTGTTTCTACCTATGTTAGAATGGTATAGATTGTAAGGAGTATGAATCTATGAATTCGAAATTGAAAGAGCAGTTGATTTTGCTCATTTTTGCTGGGCTGGTCTTATTAACAGTTTTAAATTGGTCAACAGTTTATAGCGGAATCTTAACGGTACTTGGGAGCATGAACTCACTTCTTATTGGTGGACTTTTTGCCTTTATATTAAATGTTCCAATGAAAAAAATAGAGGACTTGATTGAAAAAGTTTCTTTTTTAAAAAAATCCAAGCGAGCTCTTGCCATCTTGGGTGTACTCATTGCCTTCATCTTAATCGTCACAGGACTGGTTCTTATTGTTCTACCAACGCTTGTAACAACTGTATCGGAATTAGTTTCCGTTAGCAGTACAGCCGTTCCAAAATCGATCAATGCTTTAACAGCATTTTTACAGTCTTATGGCCTGCTATCTGGTCAGATTGGTGAACAAGTTACGAGTCTATTGGATCAATTGAAGAATTTGACCTTTGTATCCAGTCTCGTGACGCCGATACTTTCTGGACTCGTCTCAAATGTGACAGGGATTTTCTCAAATACAATGACGTTAGTCATGGCTTTCTTCTTTACCTTAGCCATTTTGGGTAGCAAGGAACACTTACTATCTATGACACAAAAATTATTACAAGCTATCCTACCGACAAAAGCTGTCAAGGTAGTCAATTATATTGGAGCAGTGATTATTGATACCTACGATCGATTCTTGATGAGCCAGATTGTCGAAGCGTGTATCATCGGGGTTTTGGTATTTGTAAGTTACTCTGTTTCAGGAATCCCTTATGCAAGCATGGCTGGGATCTTAACAGGTGTATTGTCCTTTGTGCCCTATATTGGTCCATTTTCAGCATGTCTAATCAGTGCTCTCTTTGTTGCTGTTCAAAATCCATTGCTGGCTCTGTGGTCTATTGTACTCTTCCAAATTATACAATTAATTGAAGGAAATGTGATCTACCCCCGTGTTGTCGGGCAGTCTGTAGGACTTCCTACTGTATTTACTTTGACAGCAGCATTGATAGGTGGTAATTTATTTGGTCTGTTAGGTATGGTCTTCTTCACACCGATCTTTGCAGTTGTTTATCGATTGGTAAAAGAATGGGTATATAGTCGACTAAAAACAAAAAATCAGATTTTGAAGGAAAGTGAATAAATACGCTTTCTTTTTTTGTTACATTGTTATGATTTGACAAACAAGAAGAAAAATGTTGAAATACTAAACAGAGAATTTTGCTATTCTGTAGTAAGGATTTAATAGATTAACAGGATATTAATGAAAGGAATGTGACCAGGTAGATGTGTTACATTCTTTAGGAGTTAGTCTTAGAGTGACTAGATTGGAAGTACATAATAAATGAGTTACACATATACAATTGGTATAACTGTGGAAGAGCATGATACATTTGTAAAGAATTCTGATCAGGCAAATCTCTTGCAAAGTAGTTCTTGGGCTGATGTAAAAGTTGGTTGGCAAAATGAGAGACTAGGTTTTTACAAGGATGGTAAATTGGTTGCAGTCGCCTCTGTGTTGATTCGAAAACTGCTTTCTCCAGCAAGCTTTACAGTCATTTACATACCAAGGGGTCCAGTGATGGACTATCAAGACAAAGAGCTGGTTTCTTTTGTCCTAACTTCTTTAAAGGAGTTTGGAAACCTACATCGAAGTATTTTTATTAAGTTTGATCCATTCTTGCTCCTTTCAAAACGGGATATGGATGGAAAAATAGAAGATAGTCAACAGACATTTGAGATAAAAGATTTGTTGGTTGACTTAGGCTGTAACTGGTCAGGTCGCTCTAAAATGATGGGTGATACAATTCAACCAACCCATCATGCGGTTTTATATAGGGATGTTTTTTCAGAAAATTCCTTACATAAACGGGTTCATCAAAACATTCGCACTGCGAGAAATAAAGGACTTGAGATTAGCATTGGTCGAGAAGAATTGTTAGATGATTTTTCTGAGTTGTTGAAAAAAACTGAGAAGCGAAAAGCCATCCACTTACGTGGAAAAGAGTACTATCACCGAATTTTAACAGTATACCCAGAAGATTCTTATTTGATTGTGGCATATTTAAATGTAGTTGATCGATCTGATCACATCACGCAGCAAGTTGAAAAATTAATAGAAGAAAAAAATACATTTACTTCAAAAACACGTCAAACTAAAGTTGATAATAATCTAAAAGAATTGAATAGATTGAACTCTGAATTAGATTTCTTATCTTCCTTGATGGAAACGAAGGGAAGTTTTGTTCCATTGGCAGGAACATTGACCATCAATTTTGGAACAACATCTGAAAACATTTATGCTGGGATGGATGAAGATTTTAAACGTTATCAGCCAGCTCTTCTAACTTGGGTAGAGACAGCTAAGCAAGCATTTGAACGTGGTGCAAGTTGGCAAAACTTGGGTGGAATTGAACCAAAATTGGATGGTGGGTTATATCAGTTTAAGTCACAATTTAATCCTACTATTGAGGAGTATATTGGAGAATTTGATCTGATACTTTCGCCCATTCTCTATAATATTCTTCAAGCTATCCTGAAAAAAATAAAGAAGTTGAGGAACATTAAACATGACATTTTCTCAGATAAGTAAGAATGAATTTGTTCAGCACTGCAAGCTCGTAAGTGAAAAATCGTTTTTTCAATCCCTTGAAATGGGAGAACTTCTAACTAAACGAGGTTACGATGTTCGATTTGTTGGGTATCGAGATAGCAGTTCTACTATCGTTATTTCAAGTCTAGTGTTCTGTAAGAAGATGTTTGGCGGTCTCTATATGGAGTTAAACTCTGGTCCAGTCGTTAGTGATAACAGTTATCTGGAAAAATTTTTTCAGTCGTTAAGAGATTATGCAAAACATGAGGGTGTTTTGGAGCTGGTCGTTAAACCTTCTCAAACCTATCAAACTTTCGATAGCAATGGTCAGCCGTTAGGTTTTGAGGATACTCATTTGATTGAGATGTTGACTAAGAATGATTTTCAGTATGATGGTTTACAAACGGGTTATCCAAATGGAGAGCCAGTTTGGCATTATGTGAAGGATTTGGAGGGGATTACTGAAGATACCTTAGTATCCTCCTTCAGTAAAAAAGGGAAAGTTCTTAGTAAGAAGGCTAATAGCTTTGGACTGAATATTACTAGATTAACAAAGGATGAACTACCACGATTTAAAGCTATAACAGAAGCTACTTCAAACAGAAGAGATTATACAGATAAACCGTTAGATTATTATCAAGATCTATTTGATACATTTAGTGATGGAGCAGATTTCTTGATTGCAAGTTTGAATCTGACTACCTATCTAGATTTATTACATTCTCAAGAAGATAAATTGAAAAAAATAGCAGAGAATTTAGTGCAAGATTTGAGTATAAATCCGAAATCTAGAAAAAAAGGGAATGAACTACGCGAAATCGAAAGTCAAATAGAGAGTTTTGAGCAACGAAAACAAAATGCTGAACAATTGATCAATAAATATGGAACATCTGATATAGATATTGCTGCTAGTTTGTTTATATATACTAAACAAGAATTGGTGTATTTATTTAGTGGTTCACTTGAGGAGTTCAGTAGTTTCTATGCTCCAATCATTTTACAAGAATTCGCAATCAAGAAGGCAATAAAAAAATCTATCAAGTTTTATAATTTCTTAGGGATTACGGGCTTATTCGATGGCTCGGATGGTGTTCTTCGCTTTAAGCAAAATTTTAATGGGTATATTTTGCGAAAACCAGGAACGTTTCATTACTTCCCACATCCTGTTCGCTACAAAACAATACAAGTAATAAAAAAAATAGTATTTACATTGACAGGAAAGTGATTTATTCGCTTTCTTTTGTTTTTGTTCAAATTATGCTATACTAAGATGATAAAGTTTTCGTAGGAGAGTGAGTATGCGTTGTCCAAAATGTCATAGTTTAAAATCAAGTGTAATAGACAGCCGTCAAGCAGAAGATGGCAACACAATTCGTCGTCGTCGCTCGTGTGACCAATGTGGTCAACGTTTTACCACATATGAACGGATTGAGGAAAAAACATTAGTTGTTGTTAAAAAAGATGGTACCAGAGAACAATTTTCTCGCGAAAAAATCTTTAATGGAATCATTCGTTCTGCCCAAAAGCGTCCTGTATCAACCAGTGATATAGACGAAGTGGTTAACCGCGTAGAACAAAAGGTCCGATCAATTAGTGATGCTGAAATTGAAAGTGACGTAATTGGTAATTTTGTGATGGAAGAATTGGTTGAATTAGATGAAATTACCTATGTACGTTTTGCTTCAGTCTATCGTTCGTTCAAGGATGTTGGTGAATTAGAAAATCTGCTCAAACAAATGATTTCGAAAGGGAGCAAGGTAAAAACGGGAATAAAAGATGAAGCCAAATGATTTATTTACCTATATAAAGACAAATGCCTTCATTCCAGATGTTATCAGTTTGAGTAAATGTTACCAACCCATCATTGGGTTTGATGCTTTAGCGCTTTATTATTACTTTTATAGTTTTTCCGACCAGGGGCAAGGACGTTTTAAATGGACTTCGATTCTCAACCATATGGATTTTGGTATGAATCGATTGGAAAAGGCCTTAGATGTCTTGACAGCTATGGAGCTTTTGCAACTCTATCGTGCGGATGAGTTGACTGGAATAGCTGTACAAGCTCCTTTAACTGTAAAAAACTTTTTAGCCAAGCCCTTGTATAAGAATTTGTTGGCTAAAAAGATTGGTGAAGCTAGTGTGGATAGCTTACTTGTCCATATTCCAAAACAGGAACAAAATATTTCCAAAAATTTTTCACAAGTGTTTACAATGGATGGACAGGTTCCTCTTGTTTTTGAATCCAATCGGGATTTTGATTGGTCAGCATTTAAAGCTCTGATGGCTAAAGATAAGCTGTATTTTCAAGATGAAACTGAGGATATTATCGCACTAAGTTACATAGCAGAGCAGGCAGGTTGGACCTGGTTGGAAACCTATCGTCAGGCTAAAATAACAGCTATTGGACATACAATCTCAACTAAACGATTGCAGCAGTCACGTCAGTCATTGCCAAAAGAAAAAAACGACCTCACTGGCCAGGAAAGAGCTATTGTTCGGGAGGCGAAATCGAAATCCAGTCTTGTATTTCTATCTATTATAAAGGATCAGCGTAAGGCAACTATAACCATGGCTGAGCGGAAATGCTTAACGGATTTGGCAAACATGGGGTTGCTTTATGAGGTGATTAATATCTTGGTTCTCTATACTTTCAATAAGATTGACTCTGCCAATCTCAATGAAAAGTATGCAATAAAGCTTGGAAATGATTTTTCTTACAAGGGAATTGGCAGTGCAGAGGCAGCTGTTCTTTACCTAAGAGAGTTTAAGTCAGGTCAAGCTGTCACCAAGCCGAGCCAGCCACAGAAAAGCAATGTGCCTGACTGGAGTAAGGAAGAGGTTCAACAAGAACAAACACAAGAAGGTCAAGCCAAGTTGGCGGCTCTTTATCGTGAGTTAGAAGAAATGGAAAATAAAGGAGGTAGCTGATGAAACCAGTTCAAGATAAGTTGTCGCAGGCAACTAACCCTAGCCCAAAATCTTATCAGCAACTCTATCAAGAGATAGTGAGTGATACTGAAGTTGCTGCCTTTATTAAGAAAGAAGGGTTGACTCAAAAGGAGATTACCCTGTCCATTTCCAAATTTTTGGAATATATCAGCCAGCGTGATTTGTTTGTAAAACAAGATGAGGCCTATATCGCCAAAGGTTACCAACCTGTTTTGGTGATGAATGAAGGCTATGCGGATGTTTCCTATCTCGAAACAGAAGAATTGGTCGAATACCGTCGTTTAGAAGCTATCAAGAACCGAATTCAGCTTATAAATATGCCGGCAAGTTTGAAAAATGTCACTGTGGCAGATATTGATAAGAATGATGAAAATCGTGTGGAAGTCATGCTAGCCATAACGGATTTTGTCAAACGCTTTGAAGAAAAACCAAAAGGTCTTTATATCTATGGTAACTTCGGTATTGGTAAAAGCTATTTGATGGCCTATTTAGCCAATTTGTTATCCAAAACCTATCTTCAATCAACCACCATGCTCCATTATCCAACTTTTGTTGTCGATATAAAAAATGCCATCAGAGATGGTTCTGTCAAGGAGCGAATTGACGAAATCAAGTTGGCTCAAGTCTTGGTATTAGACGATATCGGAGCGGAGCAACATAGCCCGTGGGTGCGTGATGATGTTTTACAGGTCATTCTTCAGTACCGTATGCAGGAAAATCTGCCGACCTTCTTTACTTCCAATTTCTCCTTTGATGATTTGGAACGTCATTTTGCATCCGGCAAGTCTGGTGATGAGACCTGGCAGGCCAAGCGGGTTATGGAGCGGATTCGTTATTTAGCACGTGATTTACATTTGAAAGGAAATAACCGCCGATGAATGAAACGATTGATTTAATGTTGAACCATAGCTCTGTTCGTCGTTTTACGGAGGAGCCTCTTGTAGCAGAAGATCTTGAAACAATCATCGCAGCTGGGCGAGCTGCCTCTAGCTGGAAAAATTTTCAGTCCTATTCCATTGTTGTCGTCCAAACAGAAGCAAAAAAACAAGCACTATATGACTTGGTACCACAGCCTGCCATTCTTCAAGCTCAGGCAATTCTTGTTTTTGTTGGGGACCACAATCGTGCCAGCAAGGCGGCGGAGCTTCATGGTTCAGACTTTGATGCCAAAGGACCAGAGAACCTCTTGATTTCATCAGTTGATGCTTCTTTGGCCGGTCAGAATACCTTATTAGCGGCAGAAAGCTTGGGCTACGGCGGAGTGTTTATTGGACTGATTCGCTATAAGGCTTTAGCAATAGCGGAGCTGTTCAATTTGCCGGATTATACCTATCCCATTTTCTGTATTGCTCTAGGGTGGCCTGCTCAACATCATCCAGTTAAACCACGTTTGGCAAAAGAAGCCATTGTTTTCCATGAAGAATATGTGGAACAAGGCGTGGAAGCAATTGAATCATATGACCTAGTACAGACTGAATATGCAGGAGCTCGCCAAACAGAAACCTGGTCTGAGCGCCTAATTGCTCAATTTGGTCAGCCAGAGCAGCCTGAAACGAGGGCTATATTAGAAAAAAATAAACTATTGTAAGTTATGGTTTTTTTGGTTGCTTTTAGTACTCGCTCAAACTGTCTGGGAGACAGTTTGAGGTTGTTGATAAAGTGAACCAAGTTCACATCAAAAGCTGTAGACAGCTTGTACAGTCTAGCGAACTGTACAAGGCTGGAAATGAGACTTGCGATGATAGCAAGCCTCTTACGCAAAGTACGGCAAAGCGAGTTCAAATAATGATGACATTATTTGAAGTTGGAAATAGGGAAACGAAGTTTCCTCATGCGTCGACCTTATAAAAGACAAACAAAAATGACTATATTAGAAGAGGAGGAGCTATGGCTCTACCAACTATCGCCATCGTTGGACGTCCCAACGTTGGTAAATCAACCTTATTTAACCGTATTGCAGGGGAACGTATTTCTATCGTAGAAGACGTGGAAGGTGTGACCCGTGACCGTATCTATGCTACTGGTGAGTGGCTGAATCGTAAGTTTTCCTTGATTGATACAGGTGGTATTGATGATGTGGATGCACCTTTTATGGAACAAATCAAACATCAGGCTGAGATTGCCATGGATGAAGCCGATGTCATCGTCTTTGTTGTATCAGGTAAGGAAGGTGTGACAGATGCAGATGAGTATGTATCTCGTATCCTTTATAAGACAAACAAACCAGTTATTTTGGTTGTCAATAAAGTTGATAACCCTGAAATGCGTAATGACATCTACGATTTCTATTCACTCGGTCTTGGAGATCCTTATCCAGTATCTTCTGTTCACGGTATCGGAACAGGGGATGTCTTGGATGCTATCATTGAAAACCTACCAGCTCAGGAAGCAGAAGAAAATCCAGATATTATCAAGTTCAGCTTGATTGGTCGTCCGAATGTTGGTAAATCCAGCTTGATTAATGCTATTTTGGGCGAAGAGCGCGTGATTGCTTCTCCAGTAGCTGGAACGACTCGTGATGCCATTGATACGCACTTTACAGACCCAGAAGGTCAAGAATTTACCATGATTGATACCGCAGGGATGCGCAAGTCTGGTAAGGTCTATGAAAATACGGAGAAATATTCCGTTATGCGTGCCATGCGTGCCATTGAACGTTCGGACGTCATATTGATGGTCATCAATGCTGAAGAGGGTATTCGTGAGTATGACAAACGCATCGCAGGTTTTGCCCATGAAGCCGGCAAGGGAATGATTATCGTGGTCAATAAGTGGGATACGCTTGAAAAAGACAATCATACCATGAAGCAGTGGGAAGACGACATTCGTGACCAATTCCAATACTTGTCCTATGCACCGATTATCTTTGTATCGGCTTTAACAAAACAACGTTTGAATAAGTTACCTGAGATGATTAAAGCCATTAGTGAAAGCCAGAATACCCGTATTCCATCGGCTGTTCTCAACGATGTCATCATGGATGCTATTGCTATCAATCCAACACCAACTGATAAGGGTAAACGCCTAAAGATTTTCTACGCGACTCAAGTTGCGACCAAGCCACCGACATTTGTGGTCTTTGTCAATGAAGAAGAACTCATGCATTTTTCTTACATGCGTTTCTTGGAAAATCAAATCCGCAAAGCCTTTGTATTTGAAGGGACACCGATTCATTTGATTGCACGGAAACGGAAATAATAACCTGCATTCACAGTTCAGCACTTCTATTCAAGGCTAGTTTTTCAGCTACTCATCGTTTATTTTTTCAAAATACAGTCAGTATTCCCACAAATAACTGCCTTGATTAGCGAAAAAACTATCTCTTATATACAAACACTTCACTTGTGAATACAGGTTCGAAAAGAGGGCAACCTCTTTTTTCATTGCAAGTATTCACAAATATTCTAGAATGAAAGTAGGAGTAATTTGTATGATATCAATCCCAATATGGCGATTATTCTTTCTATTGCTTTCGATCTTGGCCTTCTATTCCATTTTCTATGAAGATAGTCAGTATAAACCATTCGGTTTTCATTATTGGCTGGGTCTGGTCGCCTGTCTTTGGGTTACTTTTGCGACCTTGATCTCCTATTTTATTGCTTTTACATATGGTCCAACCATGGTCTATAATCGATTTGAACAGCCTACGGTATTGCTTTTCATCTTCTTTTTGTTATGTGCAATTGGCCTTAGCTTCCTATCCCTATATGCGATTAAATCCCTCGTCCGACGAACAAAGTATTACCGACAGGTCAGAAAGGAAGACTAGTGTGGATTTTTTGGTTGAGTTGTTGGTTGAGTTTTTGACTGGTCTAGCAGACTTTGCTGAAAGGAAACACCCTCCCTTTGGATTTCGCTACTGGCTAGGTTGGTTAGGAGTTCTGATTCATGTCTTACTCTTTGCCTTGCTTACTTGTGTGACCGTCTTCTTTTTCGTATTTTTCTTGGAAGGAAAAGGCTTGATTCACGGAGTAGTGGCAATTGTTTTCTTGTTGTTTGCTCTATTTTGGCTTTGGAAATGCGGAAAAACAATCTTGAAAATGTGGCAAGTAACGATTTATTATTTAGCTATTCATTAGAGACATCAGATTTACAGCTGGTGTTTTTTTTGATGCCTAGTCGGGGAAAATTCCCTTAAAATCTGCTATAATGGAATGATAATGATTTTGATATAGACAATACTCAATGAACATCAAAAGTAGCCTAGCTTCAACTACCTTGGAGATAGTTGAGGGTTGAAAATATAGAGAATGGTGTTCGTGACATTAAGCCGAAGACAAAACTCTGTCACTTTCTTATTTCAAGGTGACAGGCTGAAAAGCTCCATTTGTAGCTTTTCACTCATCAAGGCTTTTGACAATGGTTAATTTTGATTTTTGAAGAGTATTAGTATTGTCATGTAGTTTACAAGAAGGTTTGGATGACCTTATGAGGTTGAAAATAGGGAGTGTAGTTCACAATAGTCGTAATGGTCAGACGTGCAGTGAGAAGCAGGATTGCAAATATTTGCTACGGAAATCGGATTTCTAGCTTGTCACACTTTGCATTATTAAAAAAACAAATGACAAAAAGAAAAGGAGCTTGAATGGGTCGTATGATGCCGGGGCGGATTCGCCAAGAAGGAATTGATTTATACGAGGCTGGACAATTGACAGTTCTTCAAAGTAAGAATGGCAAAATGGAGCTTGATATTGCCGGAGAACACTTTGTGTATGGAGATGAGGATAGCGATCTACAATGTAGCTGTCAATTATTTCAGAGCAAGGGTTACTGCCAACATTTAGCTGCTACGGAGTATTTCTTGAAAAATGATAGGTCGGGCAAGGATATAAGTCAATCCATGAAAGAAGAGGGGGATGAACATAAAGAAACCGTTCGTCGAACCTATTTTGGTGGTCTATTTTTAGATGAGATTCTTCGTCCAAAGCCAGAAATGGGGATCAAGTATCAGTTATCTGTGGAAGGAAGTTTGTTGCCTTTTGATCGTCAGATTGATTGGACTTTGAAAATTTCCCGTCTGCCAGATAGTCGTTCTTATATTGTAAGAGATATTGGTGCATTTTTGCGTCTGGTAAAAGTTAATGGTTATTACCAAATTGGAAAAAATTATTATGAGCTGGTTGCGTATGAAAATTTTGATGAGCCGAGTCAGGCTTTATTAGAATTTCTATGGAATTTGGTACCAGAGAAAGTTGGATTGGACTCAGATATTCTTATACATTTTGGAAGACATTTTCGCTTACCTCAGGCCTATTTTGAAGAAGGGCTGGAATTGCTGAACCAGCTAGCTGTATTTGAATTTTCGTATCAGCAGCAATCTTATCGTTCTATGAACGTTTTTCCGTTGAGTGAAGATGCAGGTTTGTTTCACTTTGATGTAACGGTCCACACGCACATGATTGAAATGGTCATTCATGAGAAATCTTATCGACAGCTATTTCAAGGGCGTTTTCTATTGGTGGATGGGATTGTTTATAGTGTCAATCGCTGGCAAGAAAATCTGATTCGCTATCTATCAGAATTAGTCCCAACTGAATCTGGCCATAAAAAAGTTCAAGTTGATTTCAGCGATCAAGATCGACTGGCACTGAGTTTATTAGATTTGCAAACGATTGGTAGTGTGTCAGCTCCAAAACGGTTTAGGATACATGATTTTAAGCCAGAGTTTTACATTAAGATGGAAGCAGATGGTCGTCTATGTTTGCAATTGCTGTTAAACTTTGGTGGTAGAATGGTAAGCAGTGAAGAGGAATTAGCTCTATTACCATTTGCGAGCCATTTCCAACACTTGGAGGCTGTTTTTCAAACAATCAACCTTGCTGGTTTTCATGGAACGTATAAGGCTTATAGGGCTTCGCTTAGTCAAACAGAGTTATATCCTTTTTTCCGTCAGCAAGTACCAGCTTTGGAAAAAATGGGGAAAGTGGTCTTATCAGATGATATTCAAGATTTAATCATTGAAGCTAAGCCACAAATAGAGGTGACTCGTAATGGTTCACTTTTGGATATTTCTTTTGATTTGTCCGAAGTTGATCCGATTGAAATTGATCAGGCTATTCAGGCTTTATTAAATCAAGAAGACTATTATACTAGTACCAGTGGAAAGGTCTTAGTCTTTGATGAAGACACAAAGAAAATTAGTCAAACACTTATTAACTTACGAGCCCGCCACAATCAAACTGGACAACTTCAGGTCCATGCTTTAGTAGGATACCAATTGTCTCAATCTTTTGCAAACTTTGAACAAGTCCAATTTACGAAAGAGTTTTTAGAAATGGCGACCTATCTCGCTCAGCCAGAACGTTTCCCACTTCCTGAATTGAGAGTCACTACCCCGCTTAGAGATTATCAACAGATTGGTGTTAAATGGTTATCTATGTTAGATACTTATGGTTTTGGAGGGATTCTAGCTGATGATATGGGATTAGGAAAGACCTTACAAACCATCTCTTTTCTGACTAGTCGACTAAGTGAAGACTCAAAAGTATTGATATTGGCACCTTCCAGTCTCATTTACAATTGGTTAGAGGAGTGTAACAGATTTGCACCTGAACTTGATGTGGCTGTTGTTCATGGTACCAGAGAACAACGTGAAGAGATTATTGCAAATAGAAAGCAAATTTTAGTGACATCTTATCCGTCCTTTAGGCAGGATGTAGAGCTATACAAGCAGGAGAGATTTGATTACCTCATTTTGGATGAGGCTCAGGTCATGAAAAATGCCCAATCAAAAATTGCCCAATTACTTCGTGAATTTGAAGTAGGGAACTGTTTTGCCTTATCTGGAACACCGATTGAAAATCACTTAACAGAATTATGGTCTATTTTCCAAATCGTTCTTCCAGGATTGTTACCCAATAAGCAAGCCTTTAGTAAGATGACAGCTAAAGAATTAGCTCGAACGATACAACCATTTGTGTTGAGGCGTCATAAAGAAGATGTTCTCAGAGAGTTACCAGATTTAATTGAAGTCAATGTTCTGAATGAATTAACTGATGAACAAAAGACAGTTTATTTAGCACAACTTCAACAAATGCAATCACAAGTTCTTGGTGCAACTGATGCGCAAATTAATCGAAGTAAAATCGAAATTCTGTCGGGAATCACTCGATTAAGGCAGATTTGCGATACTCCAAGCCTATTTTTGGATTCCTATAAGGGGGAAAGTGGCAAGTTAAATAGTTTGAGAGAATTATTAATTCAATTAAAAGAAGGGAATCGGCGAGTTCTTATTTTTTCTCAGTTTCGAAATATGTTAGAGCAAATTGAGTCTCAACTGGAAGAAATTGGATTAACATCCTATACCTTAACTGGCTCAACTCCTGCAAATCAACGACAGGAAATGACTCGAGCATTTAATGCAGGCAGCCGAGATGCCTTTCTTATTTCATTGAAAGCAGGCGGTGTTGGACTGAATTTAACAGGAGCTGATACAGTTATTTTAGTAGACTTATGGTGGAATCCAGCTGTTGAAGCACAAGCCATCAGTCGTGCCCACAGAATGGGTCAAACAGAGATGGTTGAATGTTACCGATTGATTACTCGTGGGACTATTGAAGAAAAAATTCTAGAGCTACAAGAGAATAAAAGAAATCTTGTAAAGACAGTACTTGATGGGAATGAAAGCCGCTCACAATTAACTGCAGAGGATATCCGCGAGATTTTAGGAATCCAATAGGTGTACATATAGGTGTATATATACAGGATAAGGAAAATTTACAAAAATGTGGTATAATATGTCTTTGAAAGGAATGACTTATGATTCGACAAGCGAGAAAATTTCCATTAGTTGCAGATAACGAGATTCTGATTGGTGCTAACCCTGTAATGAGTTTATATGATGAAAGTGATTTAATCAGTAATATTAAAGGGCCGTATCAGGAGCGAGATTTCGTAATGGCTACAGAAAAAAAGAAGTCGGCTCAAGATAGTTCTAGCTCCCAGTCAGAAGACGAGCTATTACCACCACTTTTTGAAGCTACACCGAGTCGATACTCAAGAAAAGATCGGCAACAGTTAGTAAGAGTCAAATCACCTGCTGAAAAAACTCAAGGACAACTGGCTCGCGAAAAAGCAAGAGAGGATTTAAAGAAAAAGCGGTCGGCTGGTTATTTGAGAGATGAGAAAACTGTGATTCAACCATCTCGTGTCCGACCAGTTGTTGTTCCATCTGAAACTACAGTTGGAACAAAAGTGGATAGACTGACTCGCTTGGCTAATAATTTACGTCAGTCAGAGTATATTTTAGCGGATATGCCAACTGTCTATTCACTCAAGAAAGAGGATCGTAAACAAGTTCAATCTGTAAAAAAGAATTCTTACGATTTTTTGAAAAAAAGCCAAGTCTATAATTATCCAGAACGGACCATTCAGAGAGAACGTCAGCTTGCACAGGAATTGAATTTAACACATATAGAAGAGGAACGAAATGTCTAAAGTCTATCACTTTATTGGAATAAAAGGGTCTGGTATGAGTGCGCTCGCTTTGATGTTACATCAAATGGGGCACAAGGTACAGGGGAGTGATGTAGAAAAGTATTACTTTACTCAAAGAGGGCTGGAACAAGCTGGCATTCCAATCTTTCCATTTGATGAAAAAAACATCACAGCGGATGTTGAATTAATTGCAGGTAACGCCTTCCGTCCAGACAATAATGTTGAAATCGCATTTGCTGATGAACATGGGTATACCTATAAACGCTACCATGAATTCTTGGGCGAATTTATGAAAGACTTTACAAGTCTTGGTGTTGCAGGTGCCCATGGTAAGACCTCAACAACAGGGCTCTTAGCGCATGTTATGCGTAATATTACGGATACATCGTTTCTAATTGGTGATGGTACTGGCCGTGGTTCAGCAAATGCTCAGTATTTTGTATTTGAGTCAGATGAATATGAACGTCATTTTGCACCCTACAATCCGGAGTATAGCATCATCACAAATATTGACTTTGACCACCCTGATTACTTTACAAGTCTTGAAGATGTATTTAACGCTTTCAATGATTATGCAAAACAAGTAAAAAAAGGTCTCTTTGTATATGGTGAAGACGAGCAACTTCGAAGAGTCACTGCAAATGCTCCCATCTTTTACTATGGTTTAAACGAAAACAATGATTTTATTGCCTATGACCTCAAACCTTCTACTACAGGATCACAGTTTAAGGTGCGTCACGGCGAGGAAGAGTTGGGTGAATTCCAAATTCCGACATTTGGTAAGCATAATGTGATGAATGCAACAGCTGTTATTGCTACCCTTTATGTCGCTGGTTTCGATTTGCAGTTGGTTGCAGAGCATTTGAAGACTTTTGGTGGTGTAAAACGTCGCTTCACAGAAAAAGTGGTTAATAACACAGTCATTATTGATGACTTTGCTCACCATCCAACTGAAATCATTGCGACGATTGATGCCGCACGTCAAAAATATCCTAGTAAAGAATTGGTTGCCATTTTCCAACCACATACCTTTACTCGCACCATTGCCCTCTTGGATGAATTTGCAGATGCTTTGAATGGTGCTGATGCAGTATACCTTGCTCAAATTTATGGTTCAGCACGTGAAACAGATAATGGTCAGGTCAAGGTAGAAGATTTGGCAGCTAAAATCAATAAAAAAGGTGGCTTACTTACTGTTGAAAATACCTCACCGCTGTTGGATCATGACAACGCAGTCTATGTATTTATGGGAGCAGGTGACATTCAGTCATATGAGTACTCATTTGAAAGACTTTTGTCCAGCCTTACAAATAATGTTCAATAAAGTGGAAGACGGAGGCTTTTAGCCCCTGTTTTTCCGCTATTTAAGGGAAAATGTATGGAAATTCGTTTTGCAAAATTCTCAGATTTAGAGCAAGTAGTGGAGCTTGAACAAGCTAATTTTTCAAGCCAGGAACAAATTTCGGAAGCTGTCCTTGCTACCTATCTTGACAGGCTTCAAAAAACATGTCTTGTAATGGAAAACAATGGTGAATTAGTGGGCTTTATCCTCTCATGCCCATGCACCACTCCTAAGGTGACAGATGCGATTTTTTATTTATCTTCTGATACCATTCCAGTTGGTAATTATCTGGCTATTGCTAGTTTATCTGTGTCGAAAAATTATCAAGGACAGGGAATTGGAACACTATTAATAGCAGCGTTGAAAGAAGTTGCTCTTCAAGAAGGTTATGTGGGAATTGCTTTAACTTGTAAAGAAGTTTTAGTCGGTTATTATGAAATAAATCATTTTACAGATTTCGGACCTTCTGAGTCTGAATTTGGTGGTACTTCATGGTTTGATATGTACTGGAATGCTCCCTAAAACAGGAATTTCTTGCATTTATAAATGCTTTAAGTTATAATGAATGGTAACTGTGTGAAAGGAGTGTAATTGTGACGAAAGAGAATGACAACAGTGCACAGCCTTCAAGTTTTCGTGATCAAATTTTACGTGAACTCGAAGAATTGAAAGCGCAGCGCCTTGAAGGACAACCGGAAGAGACCTTGTCTCAAGTAAATGATAAAGTTGTTGAGGAGATTGAGGCAATCGCTTCTGTTTCGAAAAATGAAATTGATCATAGTGAAGTCGCTGAATTCGAACCAGAAGAGCTTCCAAAAGTATTAGAAGAGCGTGCTGATGAGAGTATTTCAGACGAAATAACAGTATTGGATGAAAAACAAACTGATAGCAACGTGGGAGATCAACCACAACCTGTATTACAAGATACAGTTGAGCGTAATTTGGAAGAACTTAGAAATTTCATTTCAGCTAATTCAGAACTTTTAGGAGATCAGTTGCTTGAATCTGAAAAAATGGGTTCTGCTTCAGTTCAGTCTGAAGAGAGTTTTGATGCTCATTCAACAAGTCCATCGTTAGAGGACACATTTATCGACTTCCCTAAAGAAGATGTTTCGACTGTTACTGGTGATACAGAAATTATTCCACTGGAAGCGACTTTGATAGCCCCTTCAGTGGCAGTTTCAAAAGAGCCAATAAAAGTCGAAGAAAGTCAACCAAGACGTCGTACACATAGTAAAAATAAGCAAAAACGAAAGAAACAGGACAGAACGGCAAAAAGAATTGTTGCGGTGGTTATGTCATTGGTAGTTGTCTTCTTTTTAGCTACTTGTACGTTTGGTTTCTTCTGGGTAAAATCAAGCTTGGAGCCTATTAATACTGAAGCCACAAAAACAATTCAAGTGGAGATTCCTGAAGGATCCTCTACTAAGGAAATCGCAAATATTCTCTTTGAGAATGACCTAATAAAAAATGCTACTGTTTTTAATTATTACTCAAAAATTAAGAGTTATAATAATTACCAGAGTGGATTTTATAACCTATCGCAAAGTATGTCAGTAGATGATCTTGCGAAAGCTTTGCAAGAAAGTGGAACACCGACTGCTCAAGAGGAACCTGCAGGAAAAGTGTTAATCGTTGAAGGTTATACACTTACACAAATTGCGAATTCAGTTACATTGAATGCTAAAACGGATGATAAAACTGATAAAACACCATTTACCAGTGAGGAATTTTTAGCTACAGTAACAAATCAAGAATTCATTGATCGAATGGTTGCAACCTATCCAAACTTATTTGCTAGCCTACCTGCTGCGGATAGTGGGGTTATTTACAGATTAGAGGGTTACCTCTTCCCAGCTGTTTATGATTATTATGACGATACAACAATCGAAGACTTGGTTGAGCAAATGATTTCAACAACAGATGCTCGCCTTCAACCTTATTATGAAGCAATTGCTAATAAAAACCTAACTGTAAATGAAGTACTGACACTTGCGTCCCTTGTTGAAAAAGAGGGATCAACAGATGAAGATCGTCGTAATATTGCAAGTGTATTCTTTAATCGCTTAAATGCAGGAATGCCTCTTCAGTCCAATATTGCAATTCTCTATGCCCAAGGTAAACTAGGAGAGGAAACAACTTTGGCCGAGGATACGAATATTGACACTTCAATCGAATCTCCTTATAATATCTATTGGAGAGCAGGCTTGATGCCTGGTCCGGTTGATAGTCCAAGTCTGGCTGCGGTTGATGCAGTAATTAATGCGAATACAACTGACTATCTCTACTTTGTAGCTGATGTTACAACAGGAACAGTTTACTTTGCGCAGACTATTGAAGAACATGATCAAAATGTTGCAAATTATGTCAATGCGCATTTAGAATAAATTAGTCTTTACTAGAACAAAATTATGTGGTATTCCACATAATTTTGTTTTCTTGAAAAAAATGAAAGAGGAAAAGAACATGGCAGAAAAAACATATCCAATGACTTTGGAAGAAAAAGAAAAATTAGAAAAAGAGTTAGAAGAATTAAAACTCGTTCGTCGTCCAGAAATTGTGGAACGCATTAAAATTGCACGTTCATATGGGGACCTTTCAGAGAACTCTGAATATGAAGCGGCAAAAGATGAACAAGCTTTTGTTGAAGGTCAAATTTCAACGATTGAAACCAAAATTCGCTATGCTGAAATTGTAAATAGTGATGCTGTTGCTGCAGACGAAGTGGCAATTGGTAGAACAGTAACAGTTCAAGAAGTTGGTGAGACAGAAGAAGAAGTTTACCATATTGTCGGTGCAGCTGGAGCTGATGCTTTTGCCAATAAAATTTCTAACGAAAGTCCAATTGGTAGAGCCTTGATTGGTAAGAAGACAGGGGATGTAGCTACAATTGAAACACCAGCAGGTAGCTATGATGTGAAAATTCTAGGTGTTGAAAAAACTAAATAATAGTGTGGAGAGAGTCGTAAGATTCTCTCTTTTTTATTCACGAAGGTACTAAAAAAGATTGTAAGCGCCCCATAACAAGGTATCTATCCAATCACTCCTTCCTCCAGTATACTGTTATAAAAAACAAACTGGAGGAT